>JAFSVJ010000062.1 GCA_017445025.1 Abditibacteriota bacterium
AAAATATAAATTATGCAGAACCATTGTTCGATATAATGAAATCACTAAAGACCTAATACATTTATTTAAATATTATCAAAGATTAGATTGTGCTGATTATATAATAGATGATATAATAACTAACTATCCATACAAAAAAATTAATTTTAATTATATCACTTGTGTTCCCAATCATTACTTTAGTTTTGTAAAAAAAGGATATCACCATACACAATATTTGGCTCAAGGAATAGAAAAAAAACTAAATATACCATTTAAGTATTTTGTTAAAAGAGTTGGTTTTGGTTTCAGTCAAACGCATATATCAATAAATAAAAGAGCAAAAAACGTTGAAAACACATTTATATTAACAGAAAATGAAGACCTAAAAGGAAAGAATATATTATTAATTGAAGATGTAATCACAACCGGAAGCACAATAAATGAATTTTGTAAAGTGTTATCAAAAACAAATGCCAATATTTATGTCCTATCATACGCCGATGCAAGACATATAGAGGAGATTTAATGGATATTAATTATAAAGCACCAAGGGGAACATACGACTTATTACCGGAAGATTCCCCAAAATGGCAATATGTAGAAGAACAATTTAGAAAAATATGTAAGAATTATGGATTTAAAGAATTAAGAACTCCCACATTTGAACATACTGAATTATTTACTAGAAATTTAGGAACTACCACAGATGTGGTGACAAAAGAAATGTATACCTTCAACACAAAAGGTAATACCAGTTTAACTTTAAAACCGGAAGGCACAGCTCCGGCTATGAGGGCTTTTATTGAACATAATTTATCCAATATTCAACCCATTACCAAAATGTATTATATTGCTAAATTATTTAGATATGAAAGACCCCAGGCCGGCAGATATAGAGAACATACTCAATTAGGTATAGAATGTATAGGTTCTCATTCCGCAAAAACCGATGCAGAAATTATATCATTGGCTATAAATTTTATAGAATCTCTCGGAATTAAAGAATATAATTTAAAGATTAATTCTATAGGATGTCCAAAATGTAGACCGGTATTTATAAATGCTCTCACAGAATATACTAAAGAATATTATAACGACTTATGTGATACTTGTCAAAAAAGATTTGAACAAAATCCTCTTAGAATGTTGGATTGTAAAGAAGAAAAGTGTATAGAAATATTTAAAAATGCACCTAACCTAATTGATTATTTAGACGATGATTGCAACTATCACTTTAATGAACTTAAGAATAGTTTAAAGGTTTTAGGCATTAAATTTTCTATAGACAATAATCTTGTTAGAGGTTTTGATTATTATACAAAAACAGCCTTTGAAATTGTATCTACGGGTTTAGGCTCTCAAAATGCTGTTTGTGGTGGTGGAAGATATGACAATCTCATAGAAGAATTAGGGTTTAAATCTACTCCTTCTGTGGGATTTGGAATGGGACTTGAAAGATTAATGATAACTCTTGAATCCTTAGGCATAAATATACCTGTTGATACTCGGCCAACTTGTTACATAGTAACCACAAATGAGAAATCTGAAGAATTAGGCCTTTCTATAGCAAATTCTCTCAGAAAAAACAATATTCCTTGTGAATTGGATGTTTCCGGAAGGTCCATCAAAGCACAAATGAAAACATCCGGAAAGATGAATGTTAAATTCACTGTCATCATTGGACAAGAAGAGATACAAAGCGGTATTCTAACCATAAAAAATATGGATACTTCTTCACAAGAAAAAATACCCATAGATCAAATATTAGAATATTTGCTATAGTTTTATATACAAATTTAGAAAAGAGTAGGGGACTTAAGTTTTTCTAATATATCTCTTATTATAACAAATTCTTTCACATCGTGAACTCTGATTATATCAACACCTTGAATAATTGAGTATATATTGGATGTTACTGTTGCTATCAACATATCTTCATTTGTTTTAATTTCCGTTAATTCTCTATGAAAAGATTTTCTGCTTGTTCCTATCAAAACAGGATAATTAAGTTCCTTAAATTCTTGAATATTTCTTAATATTTTTATATTATGATTTAGGGTCTTACCAAAGCCAATGCATGGATCTAAACATATTCTCTCTCTTGGAAATCCCAAATCGATTAATTTTTTAATTTGAATTTTAAAATGATCTTTAATTTCAGAAATGACATCATTATATTTTGGTTCAATTTGCATATTCTTGGGGTTGTTTTGAATATGACCTAATATATACAAAATGTTTTTATCTTTAATTACATTAAACATATTGTTATCTAACAATCCACCGGAAATATCATTTATAATATCAATACCTTGATTAATTGCAAATTCGGCAACTTCTGATTTATATGTATCTATAGATATAGGTTTATTAAATTTTTTAAAATAATCAATTGCTACTTTGAATCTTGATATTTCTAAATTAGGAGAAATAGGGGAAGATCCGGGACGTGTGGATTCTGCTCCAATATCTATAATATCAGAATAATTTGCAATATCATCAAAATATTCTTTATTATCAGAGTTAAATATAGACTTTTCATAAAAAGAATTGTCTGAAAAATTAATAATTCCCATTATACAAGGTTTTTTGTTTAATAATTGACTAAAATTCATATTTCTCTCTAAAAAATATATTACCATATATATTTTAACACATTTTTGACATTTTATGGTAAATTTTAAAGTTCATAATCTTATTGGAGGCTTAAAATGGCTAAAAAAGTATTAATTGTTGATGATGAAGCCGGTATTCTTGAAATGGTTAATAAAACCTTAACCAAACAAGGTTACGCTGTAACCACATCTCCAGATGGTAAAGATGCTTTAGACAAAATTACTCAATCCAAATTTGATATTATCATCTTAGATATTATGATGCCTTATCTTGATGGATTTGAAGTTTTACAAGCGATGAAAAGAAAACCTGAAACAAGAAATATTCCAGTTATATTTTTAACCGCTAAAAACAATGATATGGACATTGTTAAAGGTTGGCAAGCCGGTGTAAATGCATATTTAATAAAACCTTTTAACCCAACCGAATTAGTTAAATATGTTAAACAAAATCTCAAGAAAGGTTCCCAAGTAGAAGGAGCCGAAAAAAGATATGAAATCAAATAATAGGAAATATCAATCCTATTATTCCTTATATCTAAATCGCAATATAATAAATGTTATGTAAACTTATTTATTTCTTTTTTCATGTTCAAAAGATTCAAAGAAATAATATTAAAATATGAGGTGTTTATCAAATGGCTGTTATTAAACCATTTAAAGGTATCAGATATAATACTGCTTTGGCCGGAGACATAAATACTCTTGTTTCTCCACCATACGATGTGATTAACGATGAAGATAAAATTTATTACCATAACTTAAATGATTATAATTTTGTTAGACTTATACTTGGAGATGAATTTCCGGATGATACAGATGATAACAATCGTTTCACCAGAGCTGGAAATTATTATAAAGACTGGATTAAGAATAACATCTTAATTTCTGATGAACCTTCTATTTATCTATACCAACAAGACTTCACTCTTAACAACAAAAGATGTTTGGTTAATGGTTTTATTGTTTCTGTTAAATTATGTGAATATTCAGAAAATGTTATTTTACCACATGAAAATACATTGGCTAAACCCAAAGGAGCATTGGATGCTACCATTGAAAATACTCAAGCAAATTTAGACTGTGTTTATGGACTATATTCAGACCGGGAAAATACTCTAAATGTAAAAGTTATTAACAAATATCTCAATCTATCACCAACCATAGATGCCATAGATAAAGATAATAATCATCATAGACTTTGGTGTATTTCCGACAAAAAAGATATTAAAGCAGTATGCGATTTTATGGCAGACAAGCAAATAGCTATTGCTGATGGTCATCATAGATATGAAACAGCTTTAAAATACAGAAATAAAGTCAGAGAGCAAAATAATCCAATACACGAACTTCCAACGGATTATGTTATGATGACTATAGTAAATGTATATGAGAAAGATTTATTAGTTCTCCCTACTCACCGTATTATCAATAATGTAGATCCCCTACTTGTTAATACTCTTGTATTAAATTTAGAGGATAATTTTGATGTTATACCTTCAAAGCAATCTACATTAATTAATGATATGAAGAATAATAATGCTATAGGATTAATCACTAAAAATGCATATTATACATTAAAGAAAAAGGACAATGTTAAGTTATATTTGAATGCTTCAATCTACACCAAGGAATTGGAGTTAACAGTTCTCCATACCCTTATATTAGATGAACTTCTTGGTATTGATAAAGAAAAACTTGCAGCTCAAACAAATGTGACTTATACAAGGTCTTTCGAAGAAGCTAATGATTTGGTTAAATTTGGTAATGCTCAATTAGCTTTTATATGTAATGAAATACCTGTTAAATCTATTCTTGATATTGCCGCTCAAGGAGAGAAAATGCCTCAAAAGGCTACATATTTTTATCCGAAACTCTTAAGTGGTTTAGTGACAAGGAGCTTTAATAATTAATGGCTGTTTTATTTTCAAAAACAGGGTACGAAGGAAATTATATGTCAACAGGCAATGAGTATATTTCATTGCCTCGCATTGATTTATCCGGTAATATACACGCTATAGGCTATTTTTCCAACGATTTTGATGCCTGTTTGGAATATGTTGGAAGGCAATCCGCACCATTAATTTCTCCCTATATCACATTTAATGATATTAATATTATTGAAAAGTTTTCAAAATATGAATTAATATCATATTGGATTCCTCATTTTTACAAAGAATCCTTTGGTTTAGAGATAAACTACACAATTATTACACCCATTACAAGACGCGGATTTGTTTGTGTTCTAAAAATCAAAAACACAAACAATTTCAAAACTGATTTTCAAGTAGGTTTTAAAGGGACATGGGCTAATGTTTTGGAAACTTGTAAAAGTTTGAGAAAACTTAATTTTGTCAAAAACGTTCGCGGGCACGCTTACGAACCTACTTCACTTACTTTTAATATACAAAATATCACTAATCTATATACCCTATCTATGTTTTGGGATAATAATTATTCTTCATCTGTAGATTATTGCCTATTAAAAACAAATGAAACCGAAAAAGACGGAGAAGACATTTATTACAATATCAATAAAAATGTTTCATTACTACCGGAGGAAGAGACTGAAATTCCTCTTTACATTGGCATTTCAACAAAAGAAATTGCAGCATTATCTGTTGTAAAGGAATTAATACACCAAGGCCATCACAATCTTTTGGGATTACTAACAAAATGGCTTAACAGGCATGTAATAGAGCATGAAGACCCTAAAATCAAGCAACTAATAAACGAGAATTCTTTTTACAGTTTTTTTTACAGTCAAGCAATAACCATTGACAACGACAATCTTGTTATAACTTGTGCAAGAGACAGTAAAAGCTCATTTTGTGGCTTATATCAAGATGTGGATTCAATGCGTTGGACACAAAGGGCTACTCAACTTATTAGTTGGACTCAATCTCGAAAGCATATTAATTATGCTTTTAATATTCAATCAGAAAATATTGGACAAAGGTCAAGATCAATTAATGGCCATATTGTCGATATGGGAATTCAATTAGATGCTATTTGTGCTCCTATATTAGGTTTAACCGAATATATTAACAGAACCGGTGATAAGTCTATTTTGTTTAATTCCAATACTCAAAATAACATAAACTATATTCAAAGGCTTTTATCTGCACAATTTGATAAAAATGTATATTTGCTTGAGACTCTCATAAGTCCGGGAGGTAATTATTCTTCATATCCTTATATTTGCATGCAAAATATCATGGCATGGAAAACTTATAAAGATCTAAGCAGATTATATAATATAATCAGAGATTTAGACAAAAGCAACGAAATGTCCACAATATCTGATAATATCAAGAAAGATATATATAAATATTTTCTTAAAGAAGATAAATATGGCATTAGGTTCTGTTATGCAACTGATTTGAATAACAATTATATTTTTGGTAATTCAAAAACATTTTCATTAAGAATAATGGCAGACTTTGGTTTTATAAAAAAGGATGATCCTATTTATTTAAATACACTAAGGTTCTTAAATGAAAATCCGGAAAATATACCTGAAAATTCAACGGAAATCTTACATGATATTATTAACCATTTATTAATATCTGACACAGAACATATACATGAAGAATTTAAAAAAATACTTAATTTAAACGATAATCTATCACAAATCGGGTCAGATCCATGTGCTTCATTATGTGGACTATTGACTTATGCTTTATTTAAATGTTATAAAGCAACTTCTCCGGACACTGCTATAGCTATGGATGAAAGTGAGGATTCAGAGGCTTTAATGTATAGAGTTCCCGAGATAAAACTCAATTCTAAAAAGGCAAGAATAAGAGGCTAAATAATGGAACAAAAAAATCAATCAATTAAAATATTAGGCTCTAAAATTGATTTATTATCACCAACCCAAGTTTTACAAGAAATAACTTTATGGTGTCAAGGAAACGAAAAACACTACATATGCACAGCAGATGCTTATATGTTAAATTTAGCCTTTGAAGATCCAAAATTACAGGATATTCTTAATAATGCGGATATTGTAACCCCTGACAGCTCAGGAGTAATGTTAGCTGCCAAGATATGTAAAACTCCTATTAAATATAAAGTTTCCGGTTGCGTTTTGGCAGAAAATCTATGTAAATATTCAGCTGATAATAATCTAAGAATATTCTTCCTTGGAGCTGAGGATGGGGTTGCTCTTGAGGCTGCAAAACAAATGAAAGCTAAATACAAAAAGATGAATGTTGCGGGATATTATCACGGATATTTTAAAGAGGAAGAAACATCTCAAATTATAGATCTTATTAATAAAAGCGGAGCCAATGTCCTATTTGTTGCATTTGGAATTCCTAAACAAGAATTTTGGATAGCAGAAAATTTGGATAAACTAAATGTTAATGTAGCAATGGGCATAGGAGGGACCTTTGATGTAATGAGTGGGAAAAAAGACAGAGCTCCACAATTTTATCAAAAAACTAATTTGGAATGGCTTTACAGATATTTTCAAGATCCCAAAAAGTCATATAAATTAAAATTATTACCTAAATTTATAATCAATGTTATAAAATATAAAGACGGAAATAATAAAGCAGAAAGATAAAAATATGAAAATTGCTATTTTTTCAGAATCAGCATATCCGGTGTTAAATGGAGTTAGTGTATCAACAGATACTTTAGCTACAGGTTTATCAAAACTTGGTCACGAAATTCTGCTTATTTGCCCTAACAATCCTAAGCTTAAAGATAAGGAAACAGATTCTTCAAAAGATAAGGTTTTAGAGGAACAAAAACCTTATAAAATCATAAGAACACCATCTAATTCTATATACAAAGCTTATCCCCTACCCTATTATAAAAAAAAGCTTATCTTTAATATTCTAAATAAATTTAGACCTAATATTGTTCACGCTCAAATACCCTTCACTTATGGTAGCATATCCAAAGCTTGGTGTAAGGATAACAATGTCCCCTTTGTGACTGTAAATCATACGCTGTATGTTGATTATTTACATTATACACATATTTTTAAATCTATAATTAAACCAACTTTAATAAGATATTTAAAGAATTTTTATAATACTTCTGATCTGGTTATAACTCCATCACTTATGATGAAAGAAAAGCTTATATCTTATGGTGTCACCAAGAATATAGAGGTTATTCCCACAGGAATTAATATTCCTTCAAAAGAAGACCCTGAAAAGACTATGTCCATTAAGGAACAACTTCTAATTTCACCTAATGATAAAGTTATAATATACTTATCAAGAATTGCCAAAGAAAAGAATATCTATATGTTAATAGATGCATTTAATTTGCTTTTCAAAGAAATCTATGGGGTAAAATTATTGATATGTGGAGGGGGCCCCATTTTGGCAAATTTGGTTGCATATAAAGACAAATTAGAATGTAGAGAACATATTGTATTTGCAGGAATGATTAAAAAGCAATATGTAAACGATTACCTTTATTGTGGAGATATATTTGCTTTTCCTTCTTACACAGAAACACAAGGATTAGCGGTTATAGAAGCAATGGCTTGTGGTTTGGCTGTTGTAGCAGTCAATGAAGGTGGAGTTCCTGAAGCTATTCATAACAACATAGACGGAGTATTATGTAAAAATAATCCTATAGATATGAAAAACAAACTAAAAGAAATGTTAATTAATGATAATTTTAGAAAAAACATTCAAGAAAAAGCTAAAAATAACGCACAGTCTTTCACTGTGGAAAAGATGATTGAAAAATATAATAGTCTATATACATTCTTATGTCAAAAGTAGTTATAATTGGTGGTGGAGCTTCCGGCTTAATGGCGGCTTACTCCGCTTCAAGAAATAAAAATAATACTGTTATTCTATTAGAAAAAAACGGTGAGTGCGGCAAGAAACTCAATATCTGTGGAAAAGGCAGAGGCAATATTACCAATATTGCTGACACTAAGGATTTTATTCTTGCCTTTGGTCAGAATGGTAAGTTTCTATATAGTGTATTCTCACAATTCTCTAATAATGATTTAATTAATCTATTAAATGAAAATGGTTTACAAACCATAGTAGAACGTGGTGGCAGAGTCTTTCCTAAATCTGAAATTGCTCGAGATGTTACAGCTCTCTTTATCAATCAAATTAAAGATGTTGTTAATATTAAGTATGGGGTACAGGCTTCGGGATTGTTTGCACTCGACAATATCATAAAAGGAGTTAAGGTTAAAGGCGGAATAATTAAATGTGATAAAGTGATTATTGCCACAGGGGGTAAATCCTATCCCAAAACAGGTTCAACAGGAGACGGATATACATTTGCCAAAAGTGTTGGCCATAACATTTCAAAAATAAGCCCTTCAATTTGCCCTATATTATGTTATGATGAATGGATAAAAGAAGTTGCCGGTTTGTCTTTAAAAAATGTGGAACTTTCTTTTTATTGTAAAGATAAATTAATAAAATCTGAATTTGGAGAAATGTTATTTACTCATACAGGTATTTCAGGCCCCATTGTTTTGACTGTGTCTAAATATATTTCAGAAATAGAAGATTATAAAAATATTAACTTGTCTTTAGACTTAAAACCCGCTTTATCAAGGGGAGATTTATACAAAAAACTCACAAATGAATTTAAATCAAATATAATAATTAAAAATTATTTTAATACTATCTTGCCTAAATCCTTAGCAAAAATATTTCCGCAGTTATGTAATCTTAACCCCGACAAAAAGGTTAATATAATTACAAAAGAAGAAAAATATCAAATAATAGATAGTATAAAGAAATTAAGTTTTAGTTTTAAAAGCCTTGCTCCCATAGAAGAAGCTATTGTCACAAAAGGCGGTGTAGATATAAAAGAAATTAACCCCAAAACTATGGAATCAAAAATAGTTAAAGGATTATATTTTTGCGGAGAGTGCATAGATATTGACGCAAAGACAGGAGGATATAATCTACAGGCTGCATTTTCTACAGGATATGTTGCAGGGAAGCTTGCAGAATAACCTTAGTCCTATATACGCCCCTTGAAATATAGACAATCCGCTAACCTTTAAATTCCATCCCCCCCCCCGTCAGTCCTTCGGACTGCCACCCCCCATTTTTCTTGCGAAAAATAGGGGGACACATTTACCGGCGTCTTAAATTTTATAGGATTAGAGCTTTTCGGCTCTGGGGTGAGCTTGGTTATATACATTCTTCAATCTATCAATTGATACATGAGTATAAATTTCTGTGGTCACGATAGACTTATGACCTAAGAGTTGTTGAACAGACCTCAAATCAGCCCCATGGTTCAGCAGATGTGTTGCAAAGGTATGTCTTAAACTATGGGGACTTATGTGTATATCCAAAGCCAATTTATCTATATACTTATTAATCATTCGCCAAACTGTGGAAGCTACCAGTCTTTTTCCTGTTCTACCCATAAAAAGAGCTTCTTCAGTATGATTTTGAACAAACTCCTCTCTCCCTTTTGATAAATAATTACTTATGGCATTCATAGCCGGAGAGCCTAACAAAACCACTCTTTCCTTGTTACCTTTACCTATAATTCGCAACTCATCTTTTATATTATTATTTCTATCTCTCACATCACGGACATCTAAAGATAACAATTCGGATACTCTCAGACCCCCGCTATACATAATCTCCAATATAGCTCTGTCTCTGAGGCCTACAGCTGTGTTTATATCCGGTGTATTTATAAGAGCGGTTATTTGTTCTTCAGAAACAACATTGGGGAGCTTTTTTTCTCTTTTTATATTTGAAATATTATCAAATGGTGACGAAGGAATAATATTTTCCTTAACCAAATAACTAAAATAAGATTTTAAGGAAGATATTTTTCTTGCAATAGAAACCTTTTTGATATGCTCTTTATCAAGTGAAGCCATAAATACCCTTATATTATTGGTATTTACTTCTTTATCTTTCATTAAATCAAGAAATTGAGAAATATCTCTTCTGTATGATGAAGTGGTATTTGGGCTTTTCTTTTGCAAATGGGTTATATATTCAATATAATTATCTAAATATTGAATTAAGGAAGACCCGGTCATTTAATTATATTACTCCCTTTGTTGAAGGAATGGAATTATCCCTTGGGTCTAAAGACACAGCTTCTCTTAAAGATTTGGCAAGAGCTTTAAAAGTTGCCTCTATTATATGATGAGCATTTTTACCACACTTAAGATTAAAATAAATATTTATTCCGCTTTCCATAGAAAAAGCTCTCATAAACTCTTCAACCAAGCAAGTATCAAAGTCCCCTACTGTTTCATTTTCTATAGGTATATTATAAACCAAAACTCCTCTTCCTGAGAAATCCAAGGCACATTCCACGCAAGCTTCATCCATAGGTAAAATAAAAAAGCCATATCTTCTAATACCCTTCTTATCTCCTATTGCAGATTTAACAGCTTGTCCTAATGCTATACCTATATCTTCAACAGTATGATGTCCATCAACTTCCAAATCACCAATACAGGATATATTCATATCAATAAGGGAATGTCTTGACAGAGCTGTGAGCATATGATCAAAAAAACCTATACCTGTGTCTATATCATATTTACCTGTGCCGTCAAGGTTAATTTCTATATTTATTTTTGTTTCTTTAGTTTCTCGTTTAATTATAGCTTTTCTCATAAATTATCCTCTTAATTATAAAGAATAATGGGTTGTTCTTGCCAAAATATCTTCTTGAACTCCCCTATCCAAATTCACATATAATGAACTGAATCCTGAAACTCTGACAACCAAATCTTCATATTCTTCCGGGTGAACCATAGCCTTTTCCAAAATCTCTTTTGAATTTGTATTAAATTGAAGCTCCATTCCACCGAGAGCAAAATAGGACCTAATAAGAGCTACTACGCTCTTCTCTCCCCTATCGCCTTTCAAAACAGAAGGATCAAGTCTCATGTTTATAACATTTCCTGCGGGAAAATCTGTATAATCTATCTTTGCGGTAGACTTTAGAGAGGATGTAGCGCCGTTTTTATCTCTGCCAAAGGTGGGACTTGCAGCATCAGAAATTGGTTCAAAAGCTAATCTTCCGTCCGGAGTAGCACCTGTTTCTCTGCCTGACCATACATTATTAACATTTGCTGCCATTAAACAAAGAATATTTCCGCCTGTTGGAGTTTTATATCCTCTTGAAATTTTAGAAATATATTTTGCAACATCTCTTGCTAATAAATCCACATAATCTATATCGTTTCCGTATTTAGGAGTTTCATGAATTATTCTTTTTCTTTCTTCTTCATAATGAACAAAGTTATCATCAAGCATTTTAACATAAAAATCAAGAGACCATACATTTTTATCATAAACAAAATGTTTTATGGCAGCCAAACTGTCAGCTACAGTTCCGATTCCCATAACACCAACGCCATGGTCGTGAGGATATACGGAACCGCCATCGCAAATATCCAAACCTCTTTCTATACAATCTTGTGTAAAAGCACTAAGCATGGGGCTTGTGAAGTTTAAAGGATTTGCATCATACTTTTTCATTTCATTTATACAAATATTAATAGACAAATCAAAACAAAATGAGACTTGATCTTTGAAAGCCTTATAGAAACCTTCCCAAGTTGATAAATCAGCTTTACAATTTCTAAGTCCTACATATTCTCCTTTAATCTCATCATATCCGTCTCTTAAAACATAATTAATACACTTTGGTGTATCAAATCTACTGTCAGACCAAGGAGCGTGTTTACCGGCAATCAAAACTTCAATACAACCGTTTTGGCAATAATCTCTTGCGTCAGGCGTAGGATAACCCCATTTTTGGAGTGCATTTATCTGTAGGTCATCATTATATACAGAAGGGTAACCTATACCTGTTTTTATAACTTTCACACATTTTTGAACATATTTATCAGGGTTTAGTGTATTTATTCGTGCAGTTAAATTACCACCGGGCTTTCCGACTCTCTTGCAAGCCTCAAGAATAATATAAGTCAATGGATTTACAGCATCATTACCATCCCTTGTCACGCCACCAAGCTCTATATTACGAACTTGTCTATCATCATCGGCAATTTTAGCAAAGAAATGGTCCATAATGGTTTGAGCTTCATCTTCTGTCAAAATTCCTTTTTCTATATCACTCTTGTAAAAAGGATATAAATATTGATCAAGACGCCCAAAAGCCATGTGATAACGCAAATCACAACCGTAAACGCATAAGTTCATAAAGGTAACAAGTTGTAAAGCTTCCCAATATGTTTCGGGAGCTTTTTTGGAAAGTTTTTTTAGCATTTTTGATTGAAACAACATTAAATCTTTATATTTGGGACAATTCTCTGCCAATACCTTAATTTCTTCACTCCAACGAACAAAATGATTGGAAATAGCGGAAAGAGCCATAATAACAGAAGAGAGAAAAGTTTTTTTCTTAAAATCTGAATGCTTATTAAGAGAATCTGTTGCTTTTTTAAGTATGCCACCTAATCCCATTTCTAAAAGTGTGGGATAATCAATGGTTTGATGATCATTAGAGCCTACAAAACTTCTTCTACCTATAGTATTTAAATAATCAATATTCCTTTTAAGGACTTTCTTTTGGCTTCCGCAGTCATTAATCATTATCCAAGACCCCAAGAGCAATTCTCCGTGACAGAAATGAAGACGAACTGATTTGAACATATCGTCCAAACATTTCGCTCTTCTGCAAGTCATAGGCATATTTTCGGAAGCCCTAAAGGAATCTGCCATAACGTTTATATATAAAGGTTCAGGATAAGACCTCATTTCTTTGGAGGTCCACTTTGCTAATTCCTTATAGTCTATATAATCAAAATTTATCATAATAACACCTAATTTAATTTATACACAAAAACTCTTCCCGAAGACATATTATCCGGGTATACACATTTCATAAGCCCTAAATCAATGGCTTCATATAAAATCTTATTAGTCGCTTTAGCAAATTCCCTGTCACCTATGGTTGGCGGATTTTTACCAAAGGGAACCAAAATATAAGTTATTCCGAGAGATTTTAAATCTTCAATCAAAGCCGGTGCCGTATTATAATTATGAGATAATAAAGAGTTGTGCCCATAATCACACCAAACATAATCTCTATCCAAATAAAAGCCTTCGGTGTCTCCAAACAAACCTATCTTAACATCCTGTGGCAAATTATTGTTAATAAACATAGTAGCGTAGTATGGCTTAAAATATCTTGATAAATACATCTTTTGTGAAATTTCTCCCGAAACCACAGGCCACCTAACAAGCATGGTGGAATACATTTGAAATAAACCTATAAAACTTACTGCAATAATAATAACAATTAACGAATATTTAACCAAATATCCACCTTTAATATAGGAAAGAATGGCAGGTATAAATACAGAACTCATTACAAACATAGGTATCAAATACCTTGATTGATGTGTTAAGAAAAACCATATTATATATAAAAGACAAATAGAAATTGCCGTTAATAACAAATTTTTTTTACGAACTTGCCACAAAAGACACATGGATGGAAATGTAATCAGCAAAACAATACCTACATATAATCCGGGAACATCGTAAAAACTTGAATGATCTATGGTCATCCATATAGGTGTGGTTATAAAAGACTTAAGACTATGGCCTACCCCAAATTTAGCCTGATTTGAAGCATAGAAATCAGCAAGCTCCACACTCCAATCCTTTCCATGAAATATGCTGTAAAAGAAAGGATATACAGGATTTCCGGTCCAAATAAAGCTTCTTATATACCAACAAGCACAAACTATTACAGAAACTCCTATAAATATACACAAAGGTTTAAAAATATCTTTAAATTTAGCTTTAAAAAATAAATTGTATAGAAAAATCCAAAGAGCAAAGATTAAAATATACTGAAGTCCCAACATTTTACAAGAGGCTCCAAACCCACAAGCTATCCCACAAAAAATAAGAGATAATGAGTGTTTGTTTTCATTGTATAGTAAAGCAAAATATAAAGCCAAAAGTCCATAAAAAGCAAAGGTGATGTCAATATAGGCGGTAGTCATAAGCCATAGGACTATAGGCATAGAAAAAACCAAATAAGCCCCAAATATTGTGCTATATCTATCTTTACCTTTAATAAAGAAATCTTTTAATGAAAAACCTACCAATACACAAGTAAAAACCCCAAATATAAAGTGTATAATTTTGGCAACTTGAGGTATTTTAAAAAATATAGGAGTAATGTATAATACTTCTTGAAACATTGGAAAATTGGTATGAGATGAATAGTCTATATAATAAAATCCACCATGTTCCAAATATTTCTTAGGGGCAGCCAAATGATATGCCAAACTATCCCAATCATCGCTTATAGAAGGAGATAAAGCATTAATGAGGGTGAAAATCAAACCGAGAACCATAACAGATAACATAACCATAGCTATAAAGTTAGGCTTAGAAAGTTTTTGCGGCTTTGATTTTATATAAGAAATAAAAGATTTAATTATATCAAATAAACCATATATTCCAAAAATAAGAATTAAAGATATAAGGATGTATATAAAAGGCTCTTTGAAACCTCGCAGGCAACCGAATATAAAGTGAATTAAAGATAAAAAACCTACACCTAAGCTTGATATTATCACAAATTCTCTGATATAGTTTTTTTTTTCAGGAAGTATGGACAGAATATTTTTCTTAATTAATACAGAACCTAATCCATATCCGGATAAAAATATAAAAAATCCATATAACAAACATAATAAGGAATGCATCATATAAACCTTTCTGTAATTTTTGAAAGCCGGTCTCCCTCCCTACTACGTAAGGGAGGGTTGGGGAGGGTGACCTGACCCCCCTGCCCAAGGGCTACCGAAAAGTTGAGTTTACGAAACTTTTTGGAAATGGGCTTTAGGGGGGCTACGAGGAAAATCTTTGATTTTCCCGTGGGGGGGCCGTCATTCTGCTTTTTGCTTTTTGCTTTCTGCTTTATGCTTTTTAAATTTGCTTTTCGCAAATTTAATTCGTCACTTGAATATAATTTTCTTTAATCTTATCTAACATATTTAATGCTTTGCCACAACCGAGAGCAACACATTTTAGAGGGTCTTCAGCCAAGTGAACGGGAACATTGGCGTGTTCAAATATAAGCTTATCCAAACCTCTCAATTGACTTGAGCCACCGGTTAGGAGTATTCCCCTTTCAATAATATCACCACATAAATCCGGAGGGGTTTGTTCGAGAATTTCTCTTATCTTTTGACAAATTTTCAGTAAGGGGTCGTTTAGGACATCTCTTATTTCGGAGGATTTGAGAGTAATGGTTTTGGGATTACCTTCTATTAAATCCCTTCCCTTGACTTCCATAGATAGGTCTTTATCTGAATTATAAGCAGAGCCTATTTGGATTTTAATTTGCTCTGCCATAGGGTCACCGATAAGAAGATTATGAGCTTTCTTAACATAATTTTTGATAAGTTCATCAAAGGTATTGCCCCCTACTCTAATACTATTGGAAATGACAATACCGTTTAAAGAGATTACAGCTATATCTGTGGTTCCCCCGCCTATATCTACTACCATATTTCCACCGGGTTCATTAATAGCAATATTACTGCCTACAGCTGCAGCCCAAGGTTCTTCTATGATATAAATTTCTTTTACTCCGCTTTCTAAGGCACAGTTACGAACAGCTCTTTTCTCTACCTGTGTAATACGACTGGGAACTGCTACAACTAAGGTAGGTTTAAATAAAGAATTTCCACAAATTTTATTTATAAGGTATAATAACATTTGTTTGGTGGTGGAATATTCTGATATAACACCGTTTTGCATAGGGCGAGATGTGGCAATATTGATTGGAGTTCTTCCAACCATGTCAAGAGCTTCTTTACCTATGGCAATAACTTTATTCTTTTTTAAATTTTTGGCAACAACACTGGGTTCATCAAAAACAATACCTTTTCCTTTAAGATAAACCAAAATATTGGTAGTTCCCAAATCAATACCTAAATATGGAGTAAACATATATAAAAAATATCCTTATAATAGTATTTCCTTATTAAAGCCCTTATGCATTCCCTCACTTTGCGAATTCACCCTCTTTGAACTGAAAATTGCATCCGCAATTTTCCTTTCATCCAAGGGTTCCCAAAAAGTTGAGCTTGCGAAACTTTTAGGGATTTGGAAGGAGGGGGGACCGGCAAACCCAAGGGTTCCCGAAAAATAGAGCTTGCGATATTTTTTGGGATTTGGGAAGCCGGTGGGTGGTCAGGAATAAATTTGCATAGAATTGCAAATTTATGAAAGAAGCCTAACAATTTAACAGAGCAACCCAAGTGAAGCATCAAGTACCCAATTTTATGATTTATATTTTAAAAATAATTAATCTTGATCTTCGTATGTTCTTATTTTTCCTTGAATACCGGTAATTTTATCCACAAGGTTTTCATATCCTCTAATAATAAACCCATTAGGATCATGAAGTTTAGTGACACCTTTTGCTCCTAATCCGGCACAAATAAGAGCTGTTCCACCACGAAGGTCAGGTGCAACCATTTCAACCCCGGTTAATGACCTAACACCGGTAACAATGGCCGTATTTGTAGTATAATCACAATTAGCTCCCATTCTTTGAAGCTCAGAAATAAATTTAAATCTACCATTAAAAATGTTTTCTGTAATACGAGAGACACCGGAAGCTGTGGTCATAAGTGTTGTATATGCAGGTTGCATATCGGTAGGAAAACCGGGAAATACAGCAGTAGAGAGATTGGCGGCTTTCAGTCTATCTGTTGCTTTAACCCTAAGTTTATTATCATCAATAACATCAATTCCCACACCTATTTCAGTCATTTTGTATAGAAAAGCTGACATATGATAAGGAACTATATCTTCAACAATAATATCCCCTTTTGTCATAGCAGCAAAGGAGACATATGTTCCGGCTTCTATTCTGTCAAAAGGTATTCTAAATTCAACACCCTTTAATTCTTTTACCCCGGTAATATAAATAGTGTTTTGCTTATCTCTTCTAATATCTGCTCCGGCTTTATTAAGAAAGTCAATAAGCACAGTCACTTCCGGTTCAATAGCAGCATTAATAATTTGAGTTTCACCTTTTGCTAAACAAGAGCCGGTTATAGCATGTTGAGTTCCACCCACTGTCACAGTATCAAAACCAATAATAGTTCCTACGAGTCCATTATGACTCATTTCAATTTTATCAGAACTTTCAATTGTTCTGGCACCAAGTTTTTTAAGAGCCAAAACATGTAGATCAATGGGCCTGTCTCCTATATTACACCCCCCGGGGCGAGATACAGCAGCATGCCCTTTTCTTGCCAGAACAGGACCTAATACATTAAAAGATGCTCTCATTTTAGACACATATTTATATTCTGTGACAACATTTGTAATTTCTGTAGCATCTATTTCTAATGTATTAGGAGATACAAATTCACATTTAACACCTAAAGAATTAATTACTTTAGACATATTATCCACATCCGTAATATGTGGAACATTAGTTAGGGTAGTTTTTCCTTTACATAGAAGAGAACCGGCCATAATAGCAAGACAAATGTTTTTTGACCCACTGGTCTGAACCTTTCCAAATAAAGGCGAACCACCTATTATTTCAAAATTCTTCAAAATATATCCTTAAAATTCAGAATTCAGTTGAACTGTATACCCCTACAAAACCTGAACAATCTACAAGCCCTCACCAAGGGTTCCCGAAAAGTCGTAGCGTAGCAAGACTTTTTGGGATTTGGTGCTACATAAGGGCACCCAACTTCTTGCCCCCCCACCAAGGGTTCCCGAAAAGT
>JAFSVJ010000007.1 GCA_017445025.1 Abditibacteriota bacterium
CATAGCTTTTTTGTAAAAACGACAACTGCTTGCCCAAATCCCAAAAAGTTTCGCACGGCCCCCCCACGGTCGCTTCGCTCCTCGTAGCCCCCCTAAAGGGGGTTCATTGATAAAAAAGCGAAACTTTTTGGGAACCCTTGGGACGTTTTTAGCAAGAGCCGGAAAATCTACGATTTTTCGGTGACCGACGACAAAAATCTTTATCACTAAAGATTTTTGACTAGAAGCTACGAGGAAAATCTTTGATTTTCCCGTGGGGGGCCGTCCTCTAAATTTGGGATTTATCTGCATTTCCAAAAGGAGAATATGAATTATCTGTAAATATTCTTGGGGTATATAAAGAAATACAGAAAATTATAAAAGAATAATTAAAGCCTAAAGCAGAAAGCGTCTCCCCTTTTGATAGAGGGGATATAGGCGTTCTTTCTGTTTTCGAAGGGTCGGAGGACTCCCACCCCCACCCTTGGTGGCAGTTGCTAAGGACAACTGATGTAAAGCTTAATTGAGCGTTGTGCATAAAAAAAACAGCCGAAAGGCTGTTTTTTTTAATAAAAATCTATTTCAATGTCATAATCATCACTATATTCTTCTTCTTCATCGTTTTCTTCTATGTTTTTCTCTGAAAATAATATAATTTTGTTTTCTATAGTAGTTGGCATTTCTTCAATCATTTTGTCTATTTTTTGTCTAAAATCAAATGATTCTTTTTCGCCAAGCAAATTTAAAGAATTGATTTTTAGGTCTATAAGGATTTTTTTGCAATTTTCTAATGAACTTACTTTAATATATTCCAGTCTTCTTATTCTTGCTCTTGTCCCTAATGCGGATATATAAGAAGAATACTCTTTGACATATTTTTTATCGCTAACTTTTTCTTGATAAAATTTTACGTCTCTTTGGAATTCTTCTCTGTCATTATCTGTTAAATAATTATAAGCTTTTTCAAAAGTCATATTATTATTTTTGGCATAAGTTTCATATAATTTATTAATATCTTTTTCTACGTATGAAAGTATTTTTTCTGCTTTGATTCCATATAAATGAATAAAATTGTTAAGGATTTGATTTAACTTATATTCATTGATTTCTTTCTCTGTCATTGTTACTTTGTCTTATTTTAATATCTATTAAATAACTGCCCCCATGGGCTTTCCTCTTTCCATTTTTTGTGGATTATTTGTCCGTGTTTTTTCCACCAGTATTTGTCGTGATAGATGTCTGATGCACATATAAAGGTCTTTACCAAAGGTGTGTGGAAGAATAATTTTTGAATGGCCTTTAGTGGGCCGAACCAAAGAATATCTCCGGCGGAAGATGCCAAATTGTCGCCTACCTCAAATCCGAAGTTCCAATCGCTTATATCTTCTCCTACAATTTCTATGTCTTCCGGTCTACCGTTCCCTAAGCCTTTCTCGGTGGCAAGGTTGATATATTCCAAGCTCATAGGGTCAAATCCCATTATTTTTGCTGCCACAGCATCTATGGCAACTTGGTCGCTTGATGCTAACATAATATCTTTTCTGACAGGTCTTAAAGTTCTCGGTCCGGGACCGTTTCCGCAAGTGGTTCCGTCCATAACCGCAAAAAGTCCGGAATGTATATCTTTTTGTATGGTTAATAGGTCAACTAAGGTCTTGTGTATCCAAGAGTGAGTTCTGTGCCTATTGACGTTCAAAAGCCCACCGAAAGCGTTTTTCATAGCTCCTGTTGTTGTGGTATATATATGACATTTAACTGTGGGCAGGTGAATTATGTTTTTGTCAAAGAAATAGTCCGGCAAATAAATACCGTCAGGGTAAACCATATCCAAAGCTTCGCATTTGAATTTAGGCTCATATTTTATCCATTTCATGTCCTCTTCTTTGAAATTAAAGAGAACGGGAATGTTATATTTGTTGTAAACAATATCAAATTTGTTCAGCTTTTCCCCTTGAGTAGGTCTGGTGACGACTGTTTTATTCTCTACTGCCACAATATCATTCATCCCGAATTTGTGGAGAGCTTCCACAACTCCCTCTAATTGCCAAGGGGTAGTGTTAGCTCCCGGCATGGGCAAGTGCCAAGAGATATTATCCTTTAAAATGGTGGTTTTGTTTGGATTTAAGGCTTTATCCATCTCAGCCATTTCACAAAGTTGGACTATATCATTAATAACCGTCTCCGGTTTGGTTTTAATTACAGCTACTTTACTCTTCATAGGTTTATCCTTATTTATAAATAAAATTATTTTCTAAATATCTTATTTTTACAAATCACGCATAAAAAATGAAAAATGCAGAATGTCACCCTCCCCGCCCCCCCGGGTTGTTGGCTTAAATTATAAGGCTTCTATCGTAAATTTGCAATTCTATGCAAATTTACTCCTGACCACCCACCGTCTTCGATGGTCCCCCCTCCTTGAAAGGAAAATTGCGGATGCAATTTTCAGTTCAAAGAGGGTGAATCTATTAACTTGGGTTGTTGGTTTAGGTTATTAGGCTTCTATCTCGCAAGCGAGTGAATGCATAAATTTGCAATTCTATGCTAATTTATTCCTGACCACCCACCACAATCCAAATTCCTAAAAGTTTCGTAAACTCAACTTTTTGGGAATGGGTCCTTAAAAGAAAACTTGCAGATTTGCAAATTTTAGTTTAAGGAGGGTTAGGCGGTTGCAAATTCAGTTCAATTCTCAGGGTTCCCGAATTCCAAGGGTTCCCATAAAATTGAGCGAATAGCGAAACGACCCAAGGGCTCCCGAAAAGTTGAAGCATCTGCGAAAACTTTTTGGGAATGGGTTTTAGGGATTTGGAATAGTGGAGTTTACGACACTTTTTGGGATGAGAAAGAGGGTGAATTTGCATTTATCATTTTGCATTGTGCATTAGATGGTCCCCCATATTAATTATACCATAATTTTGTATAAAAAAAGAAATTAAAAACAATATACCTATAAATTGAAAAAAAATATATAATGTAGTATAATAAAATTAAGTGTAATATTTTATTTAAGGAATAAAAAATGAGTTTTTTTACCACTCAATTCGGTAATCTTTACTTTTTGGATTGGTTTATAATTATAGCGGCTGTGGTTATATTGAGGATTTTTTCCTATTCCACAAAGAAATATATGAGATCTGTGGCTGACTTTCTCTCTGCCAACAGGCTTGCGGGGCGTTATCTTCTCACCATATCCTCCGCTATGGGGTCTATAGGTGTGGTTTCAATTGTTGCGGGCTTTGAAGCCATAGATGAAGTGGGATTTGCTCCCTCTTGGTGGTCCTATATGCTTGTCCCTATAGCTGTTATTATCACCTTGACAGGATGGGTATATTGTCGTTTTAGAGAGACTCGTGCCTTAACTTTGGCACAATTCTTTGAAACAAGATACACCAAAAGGTTTAGGATATTTGCGGGTATTTGTTGTTGGCTTTCCGGTGTCTTAAATTTTGGTATATTTCCTGCCATTGCGGCCAGATTTTTGATTTATTACTGTGGTCTGCCTTTAAGATTTCACCTTATTCCCGGATGTGACTTCACTTTATCTACATTTCTTGTAGTTATGAGTGTGGACCTATTCTTGGCTCTTTCCTTTGTAAACCTTGGAGGACAGATTTCCGTAATGATAACGGACTGTGCACAAGGTATCTTTTCTGCCATAGCTTTTTGTATTGTTGCCATGTTCTTATACTTTAAATTCGGTTATACGGGATTTATGAAAGCTTTGGAGCTGGGTTCCGAGCCGGGAAAGAACATGATAAACCCTTTTGATGCGGATAAAGTTCAAAACTTTAATGTCTGGTATTATCTTATAGGAGTATTTTCGCAATTTTATAATTATCATGCTTGGCAAGGATCTCAAGGATTCTTTTCTTCCGCAAAAACTCCTCATGAATATAAAATAGGAACCATAATCAGTATTTGGCGAGCCATTCCTCAAACTGTGTGTATCCTTCTTATGTCTCTTGCCACAGTGGCAGTGTTTAGGCTTCCGGAGTATGCTCAAGTGGCAGAGCAAATCAATGCCCAAAGGGACAGTATAACCAACGTTATAGTCAAAGGGCAAATGCAATTGCCTCTTGCCATGGCAACTATTTTGCCTATGGGTGTGAAAGGTCTTCTCTGCACAATTATGGTATTTATTTCCTTTACTTGTCACGATACATATATGCATTCTTGGGGTTCTATTTTTATTCAAGATGTTTATATGCCTATTACGGGAAAAAAATTCCGACCTCATGAACATATAAATTTGCTTCGAAAGTCCATAGCTTTTGTTGCCATATTCAGTTTTATTTTCAGTGCTCTATATCCCCAAAATCAACCTATTTTAATGTTTTTCGCTGTGACCGGAGCCATTTGGGGTGGTGGTGCCGGTAGTGTAATTGTAGGTGGACTTTACACCAAGAAAGGAAACTCAGCGGGAGCTTTTGCTGCTCTTATTACAGGTTCTGTGCTGGGGCTTTTGGGTGTCTTTGCCAAACCTCTTTGGACTTTATTTGTTAAGAGTATGGAAACTGTTAACAATGCTTTTTACTCCCATTGGACAGAAATTAAAGACGGTGCCTTGACTGTTAAAGATTTCCCTCTAAACGGTCAGTATATCAATATGATAACCATGGCAGGTGCCATTCTTATGTATATACTTTTCTCAGCTCTCTTTTATAAGAAATTCGGTGATTTTAATATAAACAAACTTCTCCACAGAGGAGAGTATGCTGTTAAAGATGACCAAGCGGAAATACAGAGAAAAGTGAGCAAATTTGAATATATATGCGGTATTACAAACCAGTTCTCTAAGTCAGACAGAATACTAACTTATGCCATGTTATTTTATCAGTGGATAATATTCTTATGGTTTGCCATATTTAGCTTATACAATATTTATGTGAAGTTTATACTGAAATCCATTGTTCCAAACAGTGTGTGGGGTGTTTCTCATTTTTGGATTATATGGATGAATCTTATTTTGGCAATCCCCATGACAATATGGTTTACTGTGGGTGGTCTTAAGGATATGAAACATCTATACAGAGATTTGTCTGTAGCAAGAAGAAACGATAAGGACAACGGACAGGTTTAAATTTGCCGGTGGCAAATATATAATGCAAAATGCACAATGCAAAATTAAATGCAGAATGCAAAATAACAGTGGTGCTTCGCACCACAAAGGATAACGGGCTCTATAATTTATAGCTGGCTATTGCAAATTTACGAAAATAAGCGTAGTAATTTTTGGAAATGTTAATTAATATAGAGTCTTAATAGTCCACCGTTTTTTATGATACGTAAAACAGGGGACATATTAAACGTTTCCAAGATCTTAAAGGTGAAATTTATGGAAAAAATATTAAGTCTACAAGGTATTCATAAACGATTTTCCGGAGTTCATGCTCTGAAAGGTTGTGATTTTGACCTAAAAGCCGGTGAAGTTCACGCCCTTGTGGGAGAAAACGGTGCGGGAAAATCTACCCTTATGAAGGTTTTGACAGGTATTCATCAGCCCGATGAGGGAAAAATCATTTATATGGGTAAAGAAGTGTCATTTACCGGGCCTCGTGATGCCCAAGATATGGGTATTTCTATCGTTCACCAAGAATTAAACCTTATTAACAACTTAACTGTGGCTCAAAACATTTTTATAGGTCGAGAGGGCAAAAGTCTTTTCACCAATGATAAATACATAAACGATAAAGCCGGAGAAATTCTCAAACAACTCAATATTGACATAAATCCCACAGATATTATGGGAGATTTAACCGTAGGTCAGGGGCAGTTGGTGGAGATAGTCAAGGCAGTATCCTTTGACGCCAACATTATTATTTTTGACGAGCCTACAGCCTCTCTTTCAGAAGAAGAAACCAAAACTCTCTTTAAGATTATAAACGACCTCAGAGACAAGGGTGTGGGAATGGTATACATTTCTCACAGAATGGGGGAAATAAAGGAAATCTCTGATCGTGTGACGGTTATGCGTGACGGTGAGTATGTTGATACCAAAAACACCTCAGATATTACAGTGGATGAGATTATATCTATGATGGTTGGACGAACCATATACGAAGAACCCAAAAGTCATTCCATGGTGCCTCCTAACGCTCCGGTGGTTTTAAAGGTAGAAAATCTTGTTTCAAAGGATGTAAAAGGGGTTTCTTTTGACCTTCATAAAGGTGAGATCTTAGGCTTTGCGGGCCTTGTGGGAGCGGGGCGAACGGAAACAGCAAGACTGATATTCGGTGCCGACCCAATAATAAGCGGTAAAATCTTTATTAACGATAAGGAAACAGAAATAAAATCACCTCAAGACGCAGTTAAGGTAGGAATAGGTTATTTGTCAGAGGACAGAAAGCAGTTTGGTTTGTGTTTAGGCCTCTCCATTGCGGATAATTCTGTTCTATCTTCCCTTGATGATTTTATAAAGGGTGGTTTTATTTTTGATAAATCTATAGAAAAAGTATCTAATGAATATGTAGAGAAAATAAATATTAAAACTCCAACCATAAAACAGCTTGCCAAAAACCTTTCAGGAGGTAATCAACAGAAAGTTGTTTTGGCTAAATGGCTTATTAAAAATAGTGATATATTAATATTTGACGAACCAACAAGAGGAATTGACGTGGGAGCAAAAAGCGAGATTTATAAGCTTATGACCAATCTTGCGGAAAGTGGAAAATCCATTATAATGATTTCCTCCGAAATGCAAGAGCTCCTTCGAATGAGTGACAGAATTTTGGTTATGTGTGAAGGTAAACAAACAGGAATTATAAATATTGAAGACGCTAACCAAGAATATATAATGAAATTGGCAACAAAACACGGATAAATATGCCCAGGGTAAATTTATGATAGAAGGGTAATAATTCTCCTACAGCTTTTTTGTATAGATTTTTAATGATTTTATAAATTCAATTTTTAAACTATTAGAATTTACTATTCATACTGATATTTTTGGAGGGAAAAATGGAGTTTTTGAAGAAAGGTGGTGCACAGAAGATTTTGGCTTTAGCTGCACTTGTAATTCTATGGGGATTTTTTGCCATATTTGGCAATAATTTCACTTCAAGTGCAACGGGTTTAAATATTCTTGCGGCTTCATATTATGTAGGTTTTTTGGCACTTGGTGTGACCTTTGTTATAATTACGGGAGGAATAGATCTTTCCATAGGAGCAGTTATGATGTGTTCTGCTCTTATTGGTGGTCAATGTTACAGAAATGGGCATGTGTCCTTAGCTTTGTGTATTTTTATTATAATTGCTGTAGGAACACTGTTTGGTTATATAAACGGTTTGCTCGTTACTAAAATGAAACTACCGCCATTTATAGCAACCTTAGGAACTATGATGGTGGCATTGGGTTTAGGTTCCATTGCAACAAATACCACAAGCATATATTATCCTACCATAGCTGACAGTGATGCTTGGTTTATAAAGTTATTTTCCAAAAACGGTAATTTTCCTTCCGGGGCGGTCTTTTTATTGGTATTTTATATTTTGGCAATGTTAATTCTTAACAGAACTAAAATAGGAAGATATATTTATGCTATAGGTTCAAATGAAGAAGCTACCAGACTTTCAGGTATAAATGTAGATTTATATAAGACTTTGGCATATGTTATAGGTGGTTTTTTCGCAGGTTTAGGTGCTATTTTTTATGCGGCTACTTATACGGTAGTAATTCCTAACACAGGTAATGGTATTGAACTTTTGGCTATTGCGGGAGTTGTAATAGGTGGAACAAGCCTTTCCGGTGGAGTTGGTTCTCTTTCCGGAACCATAATAGGTGTGTTTATTATGTCTGTTTTAAAGAACGGACTTGTATCAATGGGGCTTCCGGCACCTTACCAAACCTTTTTTACAGGTATAGTAGTTATATGTGCAGTTCTTTTGGATATTTACAGAAATAAAGAAAAAGTTGGTAAAAAGAGTAATCTATGGAAATGGATAATAGGTATAATAATTTTAGCTATTGTGGCTTGCGGAGTATACTTTGGAGTATCAAAAACATCTTCAAGTAAAGTTGCAACTACAGTTAATAAGGATATTTATATATCTGTTATTGCTAAAGGTTTTCAACATCAATTTTGGCAAACGGTTAAAAAAGGAGCGGATCAAGCAGCGAAAGATTTGGGAGTTAAGATATACTTCTTAGGTCCGGAAGGTGAGAGTGCACAGGCATCTCAAATTGATATGATTAATCAAGAATTGGCAAAATCTCCTGATGCTATATGTCTTGCTCCCTTAAATATAGATTCCGTAGTATCTCAGGTTAAAGAAGCAAATTCAAATAATATACCTGTTATAATATACGATTCGGGCATTCCTACACTTCCGGAGGGTAAACTTCAAGGAACAGCATCTACAGATAATGAAAAGGCAGCGGGAATAGGTGCTGAACATATGTTTGATGCTATAAATGATAAGGTATTAAAGGCTACTTCTGCAAATCAAGTTGTAATAGCAATTCTTTCACAGGATGTGACCAGTGCTTCTATTCAAAGCAGAACAAAGGGTTTTGCGGAGAAAATGTTTGAATTATGTACCCAAGCAGGTAAAACTCCGGTGATTACAGGACAGTATGCGGATATTAATAAGGGTGATGTAAAAGGTGCTGAAATTGTTATAAAGGTATTTGTCAGCTCAAGTCCTGATATTGCAGACGTAACTAATGCTTCAAACGGTGTGTTAAATACAAACAATCTTATAGGTCTGTTCTGTTCCAATGAAGGAGCTGTTAACGGTTTCTTGGCTTCCTTAAATGCGGGAACAAAAGTCCCTGAAGGCGTGCAAGTGGTGGGATATGATGCTGGATCCGGCCAGAAAGCGGCAGTGAGAAGCGGTCAGTTGCTTGGAGCTGTATCACAGGACCCATTCCAAGAAGGTTATCAGGCAGTTAAACTTGCCAAAGAGGCCATAGACGGAAAAGTGGGCCAAAATGTGGACACAGGTGCCAAATGGTATGATAAAACCAACATAGACGACCCCGACATAGCTCCATTGCTATACGATTAAAAAAAAGGTCCCATCCGGGGCCTTTTTTAATCAATGAATTTAAAAATATAAATATATTGCGACGGTAGGTAGCTTCTCAAATAAATACAGCTTTTTGAGAGGTTTGGAATTTTCTTATTATAATTTGCAAAAATATTCAAAAAAATGGTATAATAATTATGACTATCTTTTAGGAATATTTTATGAAATATTATTTATCATTTCTATGCTTTTTACTGATTCTTCCTGTATTTTGTCAGGTCACGGAGGATGATAATATAATTGTTGCCAAAACCGGAGCTGACAGAATGAGAGATATACCCGGAGTGAGAGTAGTGGTAGAAAAGCTGGGGCAACAATATAGAGAAGCGGGGTTTGACGAAACAAAAATAAATGCTTTTGTATCCGATAAACTTAGAGAAAATGATTGTTTATCACCTGAGGCAGATCCTTATTTATATGTTAACATAAACCCAATTCAAGTGGATGAGCAAACCTTTGCAGCCTCTATTCACATATCACTTAACAGGCCTGTATACTATCCGGCGGAGAATAAGACTTTCATATCCATGGCAACCCTATGGCAAACCGGTTCCATAATTACGTTTCCTGCGGATTCCTTAGATTATATTTACGATGTTTTGGGAAAGCTTATGGATAAGTTTATTATAGAATGGTATAAGAGTCAAATCCCATATAAACCGGAGGCACCTACAGTGGAGAAAAAACAGGAAGCCCCAAAGGAAGAGCCTAAGCAAGAAGGTGTGGCTCCTGACGAAACAACCCTAAAACATAAGGGGTTAAAATTAGCAAAAATAGATAATTAAAAAAGGAGAATTATAATGGATTTAAAAGGTTCCAAAACAGAAAAGAATTTAATGGATGCATTTGCAGGTGAAAGCCAAGCAAGAAACAAATATACTTATTGGGCTTCAAAAGCAAAGAAAGACGGATTTAACCAAATAGCTGAAATATTTGAAGAGACAGCAGGCAACGAAAAAGAACATGCCAAAATGTGGTTTAAACTTTTTAATGGTGGAATAGACTCTACAGTAGATAATTTAAAAGCAGCAGCTGCCGGCGAAAACTTTGAATGGACAGATATGTATGCAAGAATGGCAAAGGAAGCTCGTGAAGAAGGCTTTGAAGAAATAGCTAAACTTTTTGAAGGTGTTGGTGCCATTGAAAAGCATCACGAAGAGAGATACCTAAAGCTTTTGGCAAATGTTGAAGGTGATTTGGTATTTAAGAAAGGTGAAGAAGTATACTGGATTTGCGGAAACTGCGGATATGTTTGTAAAGGTAAAGAAGCTCCGGAAAAATGTCCCGTATGTGACCACCCAAAAGCATATTTCAGACAAAAACCTGAAAACTTCTAAAAAACAAACTCCCCACTTGGGGAGTTTTTTTATATTTCATCCATAAACAAGAATTGTTGAGCTAAACCGGAGTTGTTTCCGTATTTGTCTGTAAAAAGGTCTTGAATCTCTTTATAGTCGGTTTTTGATATGGATTTGCTCTTTGTCTTATATCCCCATTTCTTCTCTGCTATTTGTCGAACATGGGTGTCCACAGGGACCACAAAAGGCATATTAAGAGAAAACAAACATATACAGTCAGCAATTTTAGGACCTATATTTTTAATATTTGTTAGTTTTTCTTTGGCTTTTTCATATTTTATTGTGGTGAGATTTTCAAAGAAACCGGGTTTGTCTATCAATATTTGTGAACAGTCGTAAATGTTTCTTCCTCTAAAAGCTATTTCTTTTATGGCTCTCATATCTTCTCTGTTGCCTTTAGAAATTTGTGCGGTGGTAGGGAAGGAGTAGACTGTTTTATCTTCAAAAATTACTTCGTTTTTCGGAAATAGAGCACAGAATTTTTCTATACCAATCATTATTTTTGGAATTGCATTGCAAGCAGAGCAGAGAAAAGAATAAAAGGTTTCTTCCGGATCTTGCCTTAAAATTCTTAATCCAAAATATTGGTCTATTAACGCTTCTATATCTTTATCCGCATTTATTATTTCTTTGTATATTATATTATAATCAATATTTAAACAAAAATAGTTTTTTATATCTTTTTCACATTGCTCTCCAATCCAATATAAAGAGTCCTTTTCAGTCCAAATAAGGCAAGGAGAGTTTTTAATAAAACCAAACCATTTATCTTCAATTTTATTCCACCTAAAAGCTTGTCCACTGTTTAAGGTGTATTCCAAATTCAAAGGATTATTTTTTAAATTTAAATATTTCATATTAATTGTTAAGAGCTGTCAGTGGTGCCGGAATTTTTCCCCCAAAAGATACAAATCTATCGGAGGTGTGGTTCTTTATTTCCATTACGGGAGATGCACCGAAAAGACCGCCGAATATAGCTGTATCGCCGGCTTTTTTACCGGGAACAGGTATAACACGAACAGAAGTTGTTTTTCTGTTTATCATTCCTATGGCACATTCGTCCATACAGAGGGCCGTTAAGGTTTCTTTGCTTGTATCCCCGGGAACTACAATCATATCAAGTCCAACGGAACACACACTTGTCATGGCTTCAAGTTTTTCTAAGCATAAGTATTTATTTTTAGCTGCTTCTGAAAGGGCAGAATCTTCTGCTACCGGAATAAAAGCTCCTGAGAGACCACCTACGGAACCGGAGGCAAAGGTTCCTCCCTTTTTAACAGCGTCATTGAGCATAGCAAGGGCGGCAGTGTTTCCCGGACCACCTATTTTGCTTATACCCATAGATTGGAATATTTCACCAACGGAATCACCTATGGCGGGAGTGGGTGCCAAGGATAGGTCCACAATTCCGAATTCCGCACCAATCTTTTTGGCTACTTCTCTTCCTATTATTTCACCGCATTTTGTTACTCTGTAAGCTGTATATTTAATTTCTTCCGCAATGGTTTGAAGATTTACATCTATATTTGAGGAAATAAGTCTGTCAATGGCTTGTTTTACCACACCGGGCCCTGAAACGCCTATGTTTATAACTGTTTCCGCCTCACCTATACCTTTGTATGCACCGCTCATAAAAGGGTTGTCCTCCGGCATATTGGCAAAGATACTCAGCTTGCAACAACCGAACCCGTCAGCGTCCTTGGTCTTATCCGCTATTTCCAAAAGTTTTTCACCTAAAAGAATAAGAGCGTCCACATTTATGCCCGCTTTGGTGGAGGCAGCGTTGACAGAGGAGCAAAGCCTTGTGGTTTGGGAAAGAACGTCCGGAAGACTTTTTATAAGGTCTTTGTCTGTGTTGGTCATTCCCTTTTGAACCATAGCGGAATAACCGCCTATAATATCAATTCCTGCCTCTCCGGCAGCGTCATTTAGGGTTTGTGCAAAGGTAATAAGGTCGTCTATGTTGTGACCTGACATAACGTCCCCGACGGGAGATACGGCGACTCGCTTGTTCACAATGGGAATCTCATATTTTTCGGATATTTTATCACAGGTTTTTACCAAAGGGGAAGCGAATTTGAGTATTTTTTCTCTTGCCAATCGGCATGCGGTTTTAATGTCTCTGTCGGAGCAGTCGAAGAGATCTATCCCCATGTTAACAGCGCGAACGTCAAGCTTTTCGTCCTGTATCATAGAAATAGTTTGTATTATGTCATTTGAATTTATCATATTTTTACCTTTGAAAAGTTATTAAATTAGGAATGGCTAAATGTGTCCCCCTATTTTGCGTAGCAAAATGGGGGGGTGTTATCTCCCCTTTTGATAAAGGTTGAATTGCGGCAAAAAAGCAAAGCTTTTTTGTAAAAACGACAACTGCTTGTCGTTTTTAGCAAGAGCCCGAGCTTGTCTCGAAAGCGAGGGTGACCGACGGCAAAAATCTTTACCATTAA
>JAFSVJ010000063.1 GCA_017445025.1 Abditibacteriota bacterium
AAAAGGCGAAGCGATAGCGAGGCCGTGCCATAAGCCCCATTTTCAAAATAAATGGAATTTTACAAAGTAAAATTTCACCAAAGGGAATTTATGAAGAAAATGGGAGCTTAGGGATTTATGCGTCTAAAAAAAATCTTTAGTTAAGGAGCGAGAAAATGCGTTAAGCGAAAAATTAGAGAATTTCGGAAGATTTGGGATTTTTATACTCAAGACAAAATATATTTTTCTCAAACAATTTTTCCACCGGCGAAGGTTTTTCTTTACATAATTGTCATATATGTGTAAGATATCATATATTTCTATATTTATTAGTAATACAAGAAATTTATTATTACAGAAATATGGTTTTAAAACTTGTTTTTTTTTTGATATGGTATAATTTAATTGAAAAAAGATTAGATCACAATATCTTATTATTTAGGAGACTATTATGAAAAAAATAATTTATTTATTGTTTTTATTGTTATTTCTTGGTTCAAATGTATTTAGCTTTGCTCAATATTCTGTAAGTCCGGAATCAATTAATAATCCTAAGTATAATTATATAAAAAAAGTCCTTAATGATGCTAAAGATTATAATTATTATGAAATTAGTGATTTAAGTGAATTGAATTATAAACTGAAATATAACTTTAAAGTAAAAAAAACAAAAAAAATAAATTTTAATAATTTTAAAATCAAAGAAATTTCAAGAAATAATGGTATTACTAACGAAACCCTTTATATTATAACAAACAGTAATGATAATATAATAGGAATTGAAGAACAAATTCTTGACTTAAAAGTATTCGATAATGTTCTAATGATAGTTGTTGGCGGAATACATCAATTACGTGTTGAATATATTTATTCTTTACCTAATACTCCGTTATTTGCAATAGGTTATGGGATCCCTGTTACTATAACTCCAAATGCAAATTTGAAGGTAGTATCTGCAAAAATACTGTCTGATAATTATATAAAATGTGTATTTAATGATAGAAGGGAAGAAATATGGAGATGTGTAAATTCAGAAGAATGTTTTAAAGAAAATTATAAGTTAAAAGATAAAAAAGCCTTTATAACTAAACTTGTTTGGGCTAATGATCTTAATCAATTTAAATATAATTTGAAATCCATAGAATGCAAATCTTATGATTTTATTGAACAATATACTGAGCCGACTATAGAACAGTTAAAAGAAAAGTTTCCGGATGACACCTTTTTCGGTGACACAGTTGGAGATAAGGAAGAAACTAATAATACTATCAATGAAAAATGTGGTGTTAGCCTTCCCGACAACAACACATCTCAAAAGAACTTATTTGGCAGTATTTATGACAAGTGCAAATCATTTTTTACAGATATAAAGAACAGATTACAAGTTTAAACTTATTATAGAATATTTACTACAAAAAATCCCTACTCAAATGAGTAGGTTTTTTTATTTCTGCTTTTGACCTAAAAGACGGCCCCCACGGTTGCTTTAAGTTTCAAATTTGCAACGCAAATTTGAAACTATTTATGCTTTCTGCTTTCTGCTTTTCAAATTTGCAACGCAAATTTGATTTGTGATTTGTGATTTGAAAAGACAAGTGATTTTATGATATAATAATTATGTGACTTTTTTAAATATAATCATATTAGGTAAAACTATGACTTCAAAAGAAAGATTTATAAAAGCCCTTAAAAGAGAGGCTGTTGACAGAGTTCCCACATTTGAATTGGTTTTTTTTCTTACCATGGAAGCATTTGGGAAAGTTCACCCCACCCACAGAGCTTTTGGGCAATGGGATCAAATGAGTGAAAGAGAAAAACAACTTCAAAGGGAAGATGTAGCCCAATTATATATTGACATAGCAAAAAAATATAATCACGATGCTATATTTCTTCATCCCCTATTCTATACCCCGGAAGAAACTGCCATAGAATCAAAGCTTATTCAAGATATGTCTAATGACGAATATTTTATTATGGTTCACGGAGATTCCACATTTGCCATACCCGACGGAAATTCTATGATGGATTTCTCAATAAAAATGGCTGATGAGCCGGAAGAGCTGTTAGAACAAGCTCAAAAAAATGTTGATTGCACTCTCCAAAATGCCCAATATATAAAAGAATTTGGTGCTGTTGACGGGTTTGCTCTATGTTCCGACTATTGCCTAAACACAGGTCCTTTCTGGTCTCCCCGTCAATTCAAACAGTTTGTTTATCCTTTCCTTAAAGAAACCTGTGAAAAATACAGAGAAATGGGCTTCTATACCATCAAGCACACAGACGGAAACATTATGCCCATAATTGATATGCTGGTGGATTCAAAGCCGGATGCTCTTCACTCCATAGACCCCCAAGCCGGAGTAGATATAGGAGAAGTAAAAGCCAAATACGGAGATAAAGTTTGCATTATCGGAAATGTAAACTGCGGACTTATGCAAACGGGAACAGAGGAAGAAGTTATTGCATCGGCAAAATATGCCTTAGAGAAAGGGAAGCCCGGCTTTGGCTACATATTCTCCACATCCAACTGTGTTTATACAGGAATGGATCTTTCAAGATATGATTTGATATTAAAAGTATATGAAGAAGAGAAATATTATTAGAAAATGATGTCAAAAATATTTAAAAACTTAATAATCCTTGCAATTTTATTACTTGCCTGTTCAAGTCTTTTTGCTATTGCAAGAGTGGAGCTTGAAGACGACAATACAATTCTCATTAACGGAGAAAAAGTTGCCGTATTCAGAGTGGGAGCTTTAGGTCAATCCAAACAAGACAGGGCTTCCCTTATGGCTTTCCAATTAATCCAATTGGCACAAAACGGGTATCTTACGGATAATTTTACCGTTATCCCAAAAAATGATGAAACTCCCTACGCCACAATTCTTGTAAACAACAACCCCATAACCATTGTGACTGACGAAGACGGAGCGGGGGTCAATTCCGACGCCAACGGTTTAGCTCACGTATGGGTAAACAACATAAGAAAAGCTCTTGCGAGACTTTCTCTCTATATGACTGAAAAAGAGAGCAACATTCCTTTAAAAGAAACAAGGGTAAAAAACCTTTATGGCTACTATGTTCAAGACATTACTATCAATATAGACAATCCGGATATTTGCTCAGCTCTATATAATGAAACAGACCAAACCTTGACCATAACAGGAAAAGAATTGGGCAAAGCTATCATTACAATATATAACGGAATTGATACGGTTGAATATACAGTCTATGTTAAAAAATATGCAGCCACCTTCCCGGCAGAAGTGGAAGCCTTTGTGACAGGCAATCCCATACCGGCAGATTTTGTTGAAAGTGCCATGAAAAAAAACATAGCCAAAGGTATTGAAACGGAACCAGGTGCATCCTATAAAATAAACAGTGTAAACTGGACTAAAAAACCTCTCTATCCCGGACAGGTGACCAATGCGGAAGTAAATATTACAGCATACGGGGATAATTATATATCCGTCACAAAACCGGTCCGATTTGCCATTAAAAACATTTACTTAGAACAAGGAGTTCCTGACACACTTCTTTACAGTAATAACCCGGAAACCTTTGACGCATACGGAGACTTGTTTGTAGGTCACCTTGAAAAAGGCAAATGCAACAGACTCCTCTATCACCACATGAACAAAACAGGTCGCAACGCAATAGTTGTAATAGAAGTTATTAACCCTAACTCCACTTCTGTTGACCTTAGAGTCAGAAGAGGAGCCGCAAAGCCTCAGGTTGATACAATAGCCATAGGCCTTGTTGCTTGCAAACAGTTTATGAATTTAGACGACAGTAATGTTTCTGTTATAGACACTCTGCCTCCTAATTCCAGAACTTGTTATTTGGCAGATGACATAAAACACAAAATGTCATCCAGCGGAATTATGCAATTTTGGCAGATGACAGGGGAAGAGAATTGTTTGGTTAGAGTGAGAGCTATAAACCCACCGGATATTGATTGTTCCCTAAATAAATCTCGTCCATATATGGGAACGGGAGAGTTTAATCTGTCTGACTATACTTTCTTAAAGCCTCAAATGGAATTTAACGAAAATTATAATGTTGGTGGTCCTTGGGTATTTATGTCCATAGGTAAATTTCACCTCGAAAACGAAAAACACTTAAAACTCTACGGAAACTATGGTGTCACATATTTCTGTAATGTAAATATAGAAAACCCCACAAGTGAGGAAGCAACAGTCAGAGTTTATTTGGACCCCACAGCGGGACCTATGGCTGCTTATGTGAGACTTAACAATTCCTACACCACCATTCACCACCTAAAACCGCCTAAGGAATATGAGTTGGCAGTTTATAAACTTAAGCCCGGAGAGAAACGAAAGGTAAGCATTAAAACCATCCCCGTTTCCGGGTCAAACTATCCGGCAAAACTCTGTGTGGGAATTAAACCTAAATTTTAGTTTTTCAAATCACACGTCTTCGAATTGGGGTGTTGGGTTAAATTGTTAGGCTTCTATCGTAAAATTCGCAGTTTTGCAAATTTTACTCCTGACCACCCACCATCTTCCCAAATCCCAAAAAGTCTTGCTACGCTACGACTTTTCGGGAACCCTTGGTGAAAGGGGAAGTAGGCAGGTTCACTTTTTATCGCAACAGAGCCCATAAAGAGATTTTTTGTAATTTGTAATTTCGTAAAATAAAAGGAGTATATTATGGACTATAACAAACATATTGAAAACCTTAATCATCCTCTTGTAGATGAAAGACTGAAAGCCTTAACTTTTCTTGCTAAAGGGATAAAGGACGGTGATATTACTCTTCCTCAGCCAAATCCCGTATTTGTAAACAATCACATTCACACCACCTATTCATTCTCCCCCTACTCACCAACCAAAGCTGTTTGGATGGCTATAAATTCAGGCCTTGTGACTGCGGGAATTATGGACCACGACTCTATTAGCGGAGCAAGAGAATTTATTGAAGCCGGAAATATTATTGGCCTTGAGACCACCTGCGGCTTTGAAATAAGAGTCAATATGGATAAAACTCGCCTTAAAGGCAAGAAAATCAATAACCCGGATCAAGAAACAGTCATATATGTTGGTGTCCACGGTATTCCTCACACACAAATAGATAAAGTTGAAGATTATCTCAAACCCTACAGAGAAAACAGAATCATTCGTGACAGAAAAATGGTTGATAACATAAACGCCATTGTTAAACCCTATGATTTATTCCTTGATTTTGATAATGATATTATCCCTATCTCTCAATACAAAAGAGGGGGAACCATAACTGAGCGACATATCCTTTACGCTCTTTCAAAAATAATAACTCTGAAATACGGCAAAGGTCAAAAATGTCTTGATTTTATTAAAAATGAAATGAAACTACCGGTATCAGCCAAGATTGAAGCCTATCTTTTGGACGAAAACAACAATGTCTACGAATATGACCTTTTGGGGGTTCTCAAAAGTGATATGGTGGAAAAATTCTTCATTCCTGCCACAGATGAATGTCCCGACGCTCAAGAACTGGTTAACTTTGCTGAAGAAATAGGAGCTATCAGTGCTTATGCTTACTTAGGAGACGTGACAGCCTCCGTGACCGGTGATAAAAAAGCACAAAAGTTTGAAGATGACTTCCTTGAAGATGTTTTCTTAACACTCAAAGAACTTGGTTTTAGAGCTGTCACCTATATGCCTTCAAGAAATACTGACGAGCAACTCACAAGACTTAAAGGACTTTGCGAAGAAAAGGGATTTATGCAAATCTCCGGCGAAGACATTAACTCTCCTCGTCAATCCTTTATCTGTAAAGCCTTAGAAAACCCAAAATTCTCAAACCTTATTACAGCTACTTGGGCTTTAATCGGACACGAAAAAGAAGCTACCAAAAACTTAAACCGGGGTATATTTAGCGAAGAAACTGTGGCTAAATATCCCAATTTCAACGAAAGACTTGAAGAATTTGCAAAATTAGGAAAGAAATAAGAGGTAAAAAATGAAAGCTATATAATACGGAGCAGGTAATATCGGAAGAGGTTTTAATTTTTAAAAACTTCAAATCACCAAAAAGATCAATTTTTCACAAGAAATATGGACTGTAGTCGTCGACCGTAGACTCGCAGAATAAGGTTATTTTTACAGGCATAAGCCATTTAAAAATGTTCTTAGTCGAGAATCGTCAGTGAGACACGGAAGGACATATTTCGTTAAGTGAAAAATTAGAGATTTTTAGGGGAGTTGATGTTTTTAAAATATAATTTTAATAATTTATTTATAAAGTTTATATAAAGCTAATTTACTTGGGAGATAAAAATATGCAAGGTCTTTTAAAAAAGAAAGCTATACAATACGGAGCAGGTAATATCGGAAGAGGTTTTATAGGTCAACTGTATCACCAATCAGGCTATGAAGTTGCCTTTATAGATGTTCTTCCCGTAGTTTTGGAAACTCTAAACAAAGATCACAAATACCCTATTAACATTGTTTCCGATACAGATAAAAAAGAAATTATTATAGATAATGTTCGAGCTATTGACGGAAAGGATGTAGACGCCATAGCAGAAGAGATTGCCACTTGTGATATTATGTCCACAGCCATAGGTGTCAGAGTTTTGCCATATATTATTCCTAACATTGCCAAAGGTATTAAGAGAAGATGGGAAATCACAGACAAACCTCTTAACATTATAATTTGTGAAAACTTGTTAGGTGCCGATGAATTCATAAGAGAAAAAATGAAAGACCAGTTTACAGAAGAAGAATACAAAAAATTCCTTAACACTGTAGGTTTGGTTGAAGCCTCAATAGGTAGAATGGTTCCCGCACCCAGCGAAGAAGACAAAGCTAAACACCCTCTTATTGTAAATGTAGAGCCCTACTGTGAACTTCCCGTAGACAAGGCAGCTTTCAAAGGTGAAATTCCCAACATTGTTAATTTAAAACCTTTTGCTCCTTTTGAATTTTTCATTAAAAGAAAATTATTTGTTCACAATATGAGCCACGCAACTTGTGCTTATTTGGGTGGACTTAAAGGTTATACTTACACTTATGAGAGTATGGCTAATTCAGATATAAAACTTATTTGTAAATGGGCACTTGACGAAAGCACGGAAGCTCTTTCAAAGGAATATGATTATCCCCTATCCGAATTGATGTTTCACGCAAACGAACTTTTATTCAGATTTGCCAACCATAGACTGGGAGACACCGTTGCAAGAGTAGGAAAAGACCCCCTACGAAAACTCTCAGAAAATGACAGGTTGATAGGTGCTTTAAAATGTTGTGTTAAAAACAATGTTGACCCTACATTTATTTGTATAGGAATTGCTGCGGGACTTCTCTTTAGACAAGAGGATGACGAAGCATCCATAACAGTCAGCAACTTAGCAAAAGAAAAAGGGGTTAAAGCTGCCTTAAAAGAGATAAGTAATTTTGAATGTGATACTTGCGTTCCTAAGATAGAGAAATTCTATGAGATGTTAAAGGAAAAACCTTTAAATGAAATAATAGCTTACGCTCAAACAATAAAATATTCGGTTTAATTCTATATAATATCATTTTAATAGGTATTTAATTATGAAAAAAGTATTTTTAATCTGTAACGCTCACATTGACCCGGTGTGGCAATGGGAATGGGAATTTTAAAAATAAAAAAGGACAGATTTTATCTATTTTTTGCAAGCAATTACGAATGTAGTCGTCGACTGTAGACTCGGAACAAAATGTCATTTTTCAAGGCATTAGCCATTGATAAAATGTTATTTTGTGAGAATCGTCAAGGAGACACGTAAAGAGTAATTACGTTAAGCAAAAAATAAGAGAAAATTTAGGGATTTTTGATTTTTAAAATATATAAAGGTAATAATTATGAAAAAAGTATTTTTAATCTGTAACGCTCACATTGACCCGGTGTGGCAATGGGAATGGGAAGAGGGTGTGGCAACCGCTATTTCCACCTTTAGATGTGCTGCCGATTTCTGTGAAGAATTTCCTAATTTTATATTTTGTCATAACGAATCTTTGCTTTACAAATGGATAGAAGAATATGAACCTGCCCTATTCAAAAGAATACAAAAGTTAGTAAAAAAAGGGAGTTGGCAAATTATGGGTGGTTGGTATCTCCAACCTGACTGTAATATGCCCTCAGGTGAGAGTTTTGTTCGTCAAATATTATTAGGCAGAGAATTCTTTTCAGAAAAATTCCAAAAAGAACCTACCACCTGTATAAACTTTGACTCTTTCGGACACTCTCAAGGTTTAGTTCAGATACTTACAAAAGCCGGATATGATTCATACGTGGGACACAGACCTACATACGAATGTCTTAAACTTAAAAACTCTGAAGCTGATTTTGACTGGATTGGTTTTGATGACAGTCGTGTTCGAATGAGAAAACCCACCTCCTACGGACAAGCCACTTGGGGAGATGCTCTTCCAAAAATCAAAAACGAAATTGAGCTTTACAAAGCTGATGACGTTATATGTGTTCTTTGGGGTGTGGGAGACCACGGTGGCGGACCTTCAAGACAGGATATCATTGCCATTAATGAATTTATTGAAACACACAAAGATGATATAGATATAAAACACTCCTGCTTTGAAGAGTTTTTCAAAGAAAGCATTAAGGCAAAACCAAAAGTAAAAGAAATTAAGGGTGACCTTCAACAGTTTGCTGTAGGTTGTTATACCTCTGTCATAAGAATAAAACAAAAGCACAGACAACTGGAAAACCGGCTCTTTGCTGTTGAAAAAATGGTGACTCACGCTTGGCTTATGGGACTTATAGACTATCCTAAGGCAGAACTCAGAGAAGCTTGCGAAGACTTGTGCTTTATAGAATTTCACGACTCTCTTCCCGGCTCTTCCATTGAACCGGTGGAGGATATGTGTATAAGAAAAGCAGACCACGGACTGGAAATTTTGTCAAGACTGAGAGCAAAAGCATTCTTTGCACTCTGCGCCGGTCAACCAAAAGCAAAAGAAGGGCAAATCCCTATTGTAGTCTACAACCCGCACCCATTTAAGATAAATACTCAAGTATCTTGTGAGTTTATGTTAGGCGGTCAAAATTGGAATGAAAACGAATGGACTGTTGCAAGAGTATTTAAGGGCAACAAAGAACTTCCCAGCCAAAACGAAAAAGAAGGCTCTACCATTAACTTAGACTGGCGAAAGAACATTGTTTTTGAAGCAGAATTGGATCCATATCAAATCAACAGATTTGACTGTGTCCTTGAAAAGAAAGCCAAAAAGTCTTATGAAACACCACTTAAAGACGGAAAATTTATTTTTGAAAATGATAGTATGAAATGTATCATTAATTCAAGAACCGGTCTTATTGATTCTTATAGTGTAAAAGGTGTAAAGTATTTAGGTGCCAATACTGCAGAGTTATTGGTTATGAATGATAACCCTGACCCTTGGGGTATGACTGTAGATAAGTTTAGAGACCTTTGCGGAAGATTTAATTTGATGAGTGATGATGAGGCTACTGCTTTTGGAGGAACCACAGGGCCTATACTGCCTGCATTCAGAGTTATTGAAGACGGTCCCGTAAGAATTGTGGCTGAAGCTTGTTTGAAATATAACAATTCAAGTGCTGTTATTACTTATAAACTTCCAAGAAAGGGAACACAAATAGAGATTGACGTTCGTATATATTGGAACGAAAAAGATAAATGTTTGAAAATATCATTCCCCAATATAGGCAGAGGCTCTAACTGTATTGCTCAAACCGCTTACGGTAAATATACAACAAAGAAAGATGGAGCGGAAGTTCCTTTCCAAAAATGGTCTTCCATTGTAAATGAAAACAATAATAAAGCTATTACTGTAATAAATGATTCTACTCACGGTTTAGACTTTACAAACAAAGACGGTATGAGAATATCAATGCTCCGTAGTGCCGCTTTCTGTGCTCACCCAATTGAAAACAGACCAATATTACCAACGGACAGATTTATGCCAAGAATAGATCAGGGAGAAAGAAAATTTAAATTCTGGCTTAACGCCGGTCCCGTAGAAGATAGATTAGGAAAAGTTGAGAGAGAAGCGGACGCTGTCAGCGAAGCTCCTTATGCTCTGAGCTTCTTCCCTTGCGGAGACGGGACAAAACCGGGTGAATTTATGAATATTACAGGTGATGTAATAAAAGTTAGCGCAGTTAAAAAAGCCGAAAAAGATAATGACCTTATTGTTCGCCTTTTCAACCCTACAGATATTAACCAAAAGGCAATAATTAAAATTCCTTGTATAAATAATTTTAAGGCAAATCTCAAATTTACCAAATATGAAATCAAAACCCTTAAAATTAACACAAAAACAGGTAAGTATATAGAAACAAATCTCTTGGAAAAATAAATGACTAAAAAACATAAATGGCAGGTTTACACCTGCCATTTGTTTATTATATTTGCTATATATGTCATAATATTTTTATGTATCTTAACAAAAAAGTTTTCTTTTTCTAACTCACTTCTTTGAGCACTATTCATTTCTTCTTTTATATTTTTAGTTATTGATATATCATTATAAAAAGTATCTTCCGGGAACTTTTCTTTTAATTGTGAAACAGTAGGCTCATTGTCATAATTAAAATAATATACTGATTTATATCCAAAATCTTTATGTTTTGTATTATTTGTCCATAGCAACCTATCAGAAGGTATTAATTTTGGATATTTATTAAAATCTTCTTCTGAGTTTTTAATTCTCCAATATTCTTTCATTCCTTGATATTTAAGTGAAACAATATTATCTGATATTATATTTGCACCAATAAGTTTATCATTAGGATCAGGGATACCTGATTGTATTATGTCATAATGAATAGCAAAGACTCTATATTCATCAATTCTAAGCTTTTCTCCCACATTAATATAATCAACCATGGCACAACCCAAAAAATGACCGCACAAAATATAATTATCATCATCAACTTTAACTATATCAAGAATGGGTGATTCACTTTCATTTTTTAAAAAACGATTCCAAATCATTTTACCATTATCACTGACAATCACCAAACACATGTTATCGGAAGGATTTTCAATTCTGTTAAGAGGTAAATATCTGAAATTTTTAAAATCATCAGGTAATTTATAATATTTTATATCATAACCATTTAAGTTAAAGGACTTAACCAAATTGTTATTATCTATAACAGATTTAACATCAGTCATATCTGACCAATCATAATATCCATCTTTGTAATTTTTGTCAATTTGTTTTTCATCCATAAAGCATACAGTTTTATCAATAAAATTATATACTCTTTCTCTATATAAATTATCTGAAAAACAAGTTATACAACACACCAATAAAAACATAATAAATATACTTTTTTTCATTTTATTTCTCCATATTTTTAGTGAATTATAATTGCAAAAAACAATTATTATCCCAATTATATTATATCATATCAAAAAAAAGTTTTAAAACATAAAAAAAGTTCTATGAATAATCAAAAAGTTTTTTCTTAATCATCACTTATAGTTTATCTATCAACTTTAAAGCGTCTGTCTCATTAGCATCATAAATATAGTCATGAGCTTTAATACCATTTTTACTTGTTACGGAAATATCAGACTTTTTATTAGAATCATAACACCACATAAGTTTCATATTTTTAGCAACTATATCCGGATTTTTTTCTTTATCTGCTATCTTAAGATTTTTATCATAATCAAATTTGGAGTTTGATACTCTGTATATTTCGGCTTTGCCATCTAAATCTTTACACCACACATAATTTTGACCGATTATTTTCGCATCTTTAATATAACCATATCCTGTGTGTGTTGAGATAAATTTTGGAGTTTCGTAATCTATACCAAAAAACTTATTATCAGGTAAACGATATATATATAATACTTTTAAAAAAGCTACAGCATATCCACCAGGCTCAAATTCATTATATAATATCATTAACTCATTTTTATAAACTTTATAATCATAAATTTTATCTACATAAAATATTTTTTTATTATTATCTACAATAAAAGATCCTTTTTTAATATAAGATCCACCGCTCGGTAATTGACCGGTAGCTGTGATATTTTGTATTTTTAAATTATAAAAATCTAAATCTATTTGATTGGTATTACTATAACCTATTTCCTTGTTTTTCCACTCATCATTTTCTTTACAACGGATAGTAAAAACTTTATTTGATTCATATTCGCTAAAATCATAAAAGATACAATTATTATAAGGATTTATTTCTTTCTCAAATACTTCTAAATCTAAAGTATCAATTCCATTATCTTGATTTGTTTTCTCAGAAACCAAATATTCTGCTTTTATCACTTCATTTGATAAGTCCATAGGCTTAAAAACATCACTAATGGAATAAACCTTTACAAGTGCAACTGCAACTATTATCAATATGATAAATAAAAAAAGCTTTCTCATAATACCATTATCCTTAATGTATTTACATATATAAGACAATTATTTTTAGTAAAACCTTCGCAAAACACGAAAAAATATCCGATTTTATAACATGGGTGTAAGAAAAAAGTCAGATAAACAAGGGGGGGACCTGTGTGTGAAACCTTTTGGGAGTGGGTCTTTGAAAAGGAAAATTGCGGATACAATTTTCAGTTTAAGGAGGGTCAGATCAATCAACCATAGCCCACCTTGAAATTTAGAGCCCGGCAATCTCCCTCTTTGATAAGAGGGACCATTGAAATCCACGAGTTCCACCGAGTGAGATTTCAAGGAGGGCGATAGATAATAGCCCGTTATAACCTAAAAGCTAGCCAACCTTTGTGGTGCGAAGCACCACGATTTTGATTTTTGCTTTTTGATTATTGATTATTTTTTTGCTTTCTGCTTTTCAAATTTGCATATCAAATTTGATTATAGGGATTTTCCTAATTCGTAGGCATCTTGCATATATTTTGAGTTTTTGGTCAATTCCGTTGTGCCACAGCCTTTGGCAAGAATGATTCCGCAATCTTCAAAATGAATATAGCGAGCAAAAGTCTTGTAATGAAGCTCTATTGCCTCAAAAGCCCAATCTACATCATCTCCGCCGGCACAAATAAAAACAGTTTTAATTTTTTTATCCATTATTTTCTGGGCGAAAGAATAAAATCTGTCCCATACAAGTTTTAATTGAGCGGATACTCCGAAACAATAAAGAGGTGTGACAAATACAACCATATCAGATTCCAATATCCCCTTTTCTGCCTCTTTCATATCATCTTTTTTAAAACAAGAACCGTTTTCAAGACAATAATCACAAGCACTGCAAGGCTCTATTTTCTTGTGTCCGGCATCAAAAACCTCTACACTATGCCCATTTTCTTTTGTTCCTTTAATAAATTCATCAGCCAAAAGGCCGCTTGATGAATATTTGTGAGGAGATGATTTGATAACATATATATTCATACAATTATTTCCTAATAAATATTTAATAAATAAAAATCCTAAATCCCCTAAAAATCTCTTATTTTTTGCTTAACGCAATTTCTCTCTCCGTGTTTCCCTGACGATTCTCACAAAATAACATTTTATCAATGGCTATTGCCTTGAAAAATGACATTTTGCTCCGAGTC
>JAFSVJ010000064.1 GCA_017445025.1 Abditibacteriota bacterium
ATAAAGAACACCTTCGTTTACAAGCTCATCTATGGCTTTTCTTATGGTAATGGTGCTGACATTATAAAGTTCCTCAAGTCCCTTTGTGGAAGGTATCAAGTCATGAGGCTTTAAGTCTTTTTCTTTTATATAATTTATAATGTTTTTCTTAAGTTCTATATATTTTGACATTGTTAATCACACTTTTTAAAAATAAAGTTGGCAATTAAAGCCAACTTTATTATATAACATAATTTATTCTATGATGTGCTTAATTACATTTAATTTTCTTTAAACATCTACCGGCAAAAAACTACACCGGAAAGTAGTGGTTATAATTTAACCGAAATCTATTTTAAATAAAGTTTGCCTGCTTCCGCAGACAAACTTTTAAATTAAATATATTATTTTAGATTAATTTAAATCTACAGCCAAGTCAGAATAGAAATTCATACCAAATACAGTATCTCTTGTTAATCCTGAAGGAGCGGCTGCACCATAGTTTCTGAATGTGTAAGTTCCACCCTTAGAATATTTAGCATGACCATCAGCATAAGTAGCATTCATACCACCATTGTGTGTCTTTTCTTGGTTCCAGTTCCAACCAACTTCCACAAGGTTATTAGCTGTAGTAATATAAGGTCTTAAGAAACAATAAGTTCCGTCAGCACCGGGATATTCAGTTAAAACAATTAACTCAGCAGGAGAACCTATCATTGCAGCTGAAACTGAACGAGATTGACCGTAATCCCAGTTGTTAAACTGTCCGATTCCTTGTAAAACAGCACCGTTTCCAAAGTAAGAAGTCATACCGTATTGTGCAGATCCACGAATTTTAAGTTTTCCAGAAGGACAAGTATACATATTCCAGTTCTTTACATATGGGAATATTTTACTGGTCCAAACAAATGGGCTGATATCTGTTCCATAAACATTGGGGGCAACCTTTGCTTCGTGATATCCTCCTTCCGGTGAATTTGGGTAAGTTTCGTCATAATCGTCGTTATACAATATAATAGCAGTTCCCAACTGCTTCATATTGGATAGACAATTAGACTGTCTTGCTTTCTCTCTTGCCTGTGCAAATACGGGGAACAGAATTGCTGCAAGTATAGCTATAATGGCTATAACCACCAACAACTCAATTAGGGTAAAACCTTTCTTTAAACTTAACATTTAATTTTCCTCCTATAAGTTTTAAATTTGAGGTTTTATCTACAACTTATCATCTTGTAATACTAAGTTGTACTTACATTATTATTATACCATATCTAATCAACTTTGTCAAATGTTAAATACTTTTTTTTTAAAAAAAAAGAGCCAAAAGGCTCTTTTTTTAGTTTTTATTTTCTATTCTTCGGCATCGTCTTCGTCGTCGTCATCGTCATCTATTACAAGATCCAAATTGTTGGGATCGGACAAATCCAATGCGTTGGGATCCTTAAACTTCTCGTCGTCAAAATCTATTTTCTTGAAAGCATCCATACTGATAAGAGTTTCACCCTCTTTAAGGTTAATAATCTTAACTCCTTGTGTGTTTCGTCCGGTTTCCCTAATAGCCTTAGCTTTCAATCGCTTTGCCTTACCACCATCGTTAACCACAAAGAATTCATAATCTGCATAAACCACAGCGGCACCTATGATAAATCCGGTCTTATCAGTGCATTTCATAACCTTTATTCCGGATCCGCCTCTCTTTTGGATTCTGTATTCCTTAATTGGAGACTGCTTACCCAAACCAAGCTCTGTGACGCACAAAATGTTTCCTTCTTGTTCCGCTTTTGCAAGACACATAGAAACCACTCTGTCATCCTGTTTTAATCTAAAGCCACGAACACCACCTGAAGTTCTTCCGGAAGCTCTTACGTCTTGTTCGTTAAACCTTATACTCTGTCCCTTATTGGAAACCATAATAACATCATCATTACCGTCAGAGAGGCAAACGAACCTTAGCATATCCCCTTCCTCAAGGTTAAATACCTTAATACCGTTAGAACGGATGTGTTGGAAATTATCAATAGCAACTCTCTTAACTTCACCCTTTAAGGTTCCAAGAATGAGGAATTTGTTCTTAGCCATCAATTCCTCTGCAGAACAGGACATAACTGCATTAACTCTCTCGCCTACTTCTATCTTAATAAAGTTGATTAAACTCTTTCCTTGGGCTTCTCGTGATGAATTTTGACCTATGTTATATGCTCTTTCACAATAAACTTTTCCCTTATCCGTAAAGAAAAGTATATAATCGTGGCTTTCACATACAAATACATATGCTATTCCGTCGTCAATCTTAACCTTACCGGCTTTCTTGCCTTGGGAAGTCCTGCTTTGAGTCTTATAATTATCGGCAGATACTTTCTTTATATAATCTTCTCTTGTAATGGAAACAACCAACTGCTCATGAGCTGTGTAATCAGCTTCGCTTCGGTCTTTATATTCCTGTGCTATGATTCTTGTTCTCCTGTTGTCACCATATTTGGCTTTGATTCTTTCTAATTCTATCTTAATTTCTTCGTCAATTCTTGTAAAAGTATTTTCAAGCTCAGCAATTTTCTTTAACAAATCTACAAATTCACCTTCAAGTTTGCTTCTTTCCAGACCTGCAAGAGATCGAAGTTGCATGTCCAAAATAGCTGTTGCTTGTTGCCATGTAAGATTAAATCTTTCCATAAGAGTCACTCTGGCAGCATTTGAACTTGCAGAATTTCTGATTATAGAAATAACTTCATCAATATTATCCTCGGCAATAACCAAACCTTCAATAATATGAGCTCTTCGGCGAGCGAGACGAAGGTTATACTTAGTTCTTCTTATAATTATCTCACGACGATGGTCAATATAAACCTTAATCATCTCTTTTAGAGATAAAATCTTAGGAACAAGAGGCTTGTCTTCACTGACCTTTACAAGGCCTAACATAATTACACCAAAGGTCTTTTTGATCTCTGTGTGTTTTTCAAGTTTGTTGATTACAACGCTTCCGGCAGAGCCTTTCTTAAGCTCTATCTGGATTCTCATACCATCCTTATCGGAATGGTCTTCAATATTAACTATTTCATCAATTTTCTTATCTTTGGCAAGAAGAGCAATTTTCTTAATCAAAGCGGCTTTATTAACTTGATAGGGCAATTCTGTAATAATTATGGCAGGTTTACCGTTATCCAATTCTTCTTCATACCAAACGGATGTCATAATAACAGCGCCACGACCGGTTTCATAATATTGTTTAATACCGTTTAAGCCTTGAATAATACCGCCTGTGGGGAAATCGGGACCTTTAATATATTGCATAAGGTCCTCTGCGGAACAATCCGGATTATCCACATAATATATCATTCCATCACACAATTCTTTTAAATTATGAGGAGGAATATTGGTTGCCATACCTACGGCAATACCGCTGGAACCGTTGGCAAGCAAATTGGGGAATCTTGCGGGAAGAACCATAGGCTCATTTCTGGTCTGATCATAGTTCTCTTGCCATTCTACTGTATCTTTGTCCAAATCTGTCAACATTTCAACAGCAAAATTGGACATTCTCATTTCAGTATAACGCATAGCGGCAGGAGGGTCACCGTCAATGGAACCCATATTACCCTGACCATCTATTAAGGGGTATCGGGAATTGAAATCCTGAGCCATTCTAACCATAGTCGGATATATAACCATTTCACCATGAGGATGGTAGTTACCTGAAGTATCACCGGCTATCTTTGCTGACTTTCTGTGAGCGGAGTTAGGCATAAGGTTAAGGTCGTTCATAGCAACCAAGATTCTTCTCTGAACAGGCTTTAATCCATCACGAACATCGGGAAGAGCTCTTGATACTATAACACTCATTGCATATTCCAAATATGACTTATGCAACTCCTCAACTATATCTTTTTCAAAAAGTTCCAATGCAACCCCGGCGTTGGGATCTACAGGGTCTCCACCTTGAGAAGAATCTTCACCTTGGATAGCATCGTTTTCTATTGGTTCTTCGTTATTTTCAAAATCGTTATTCTTGTTCTCGTCGCTCAATTCTTATATCCTTAAAATAAATTTACTAAATATGATAAAATAGTGGCATAAAAATACATTTACACCACTATATATTATACCACTTTTTATATTTTTTTTCAAGTTAAAACACTATAATTTTGAGAGTATTTCTTTTACGGAAACAGAATGTTTTTCGGAAAGAGTTTTAAGGCACTCAAATTCAGGTTTTGAATTTATAACTTTCCCTTTATAAAGAGTTTCCTTATATTCAATATCTCCAAACTCTGAAGGATAGGTCACCCATCGTCTTTCAAGACACACTCTGTCTTTCTTGCAATATCTTAAACCTATTGTAGTAGAATTTAAGAAAATTGCTTCTCCTATGGCGTCCAGATCCTTTTCATTACACAAAACCTTTACCAAAACACCAAGTCTTCCCTTTTTCATCATTCCGGAAAATATCATTACATCCAAGGCACCTTTTTCATAAAGAACCTTCATTAAGGGTTCATGTAATTCCGGAGACATATCGTCAACATTAAATTCAATATCAAAAACACTGTTTTCTTTTTCAATATTGTCTATCAAAAACGCTCTTAAATAATTACCTCTCTGTATTTTTCGTTTACCGCATCCGTATCCAACTTTGTTAAGAGTCATATCCCCTACTTTTCTTTGTTTACCAAAAGCCTTTAAAAAAGCGGCTCCCGTAGGAGTAATAAGTTCACCCTCAAAATTCAAATCATTCCATTTCATGCCTAAAGTCAATTCACAGACAGCAGGCCCCGGCAAAGGTATTATTCCATGAGAACACTTTATCTCACCACGAAAAGAAGGCAAATCACCAAAAAAAAATTTATCTATTTTTAAATAATCCAAGCAAACAGAAACCCCCACAATATCCACAATACTGTCAACGGCTCCAACTTCGTGAAAATGCAATTTATTAGGATCAATGTTATGTACTTTTGCTTCAGCCTCAGCAAGAGTATTAAAAACTTTCACCGCTCTCTCCTTAACACTTTCAGAAAGAGAGCTGTTATCAATCATTTCAATAATTTCTTTCAAGGAATTGTGATTGTGGTGTGTGTGGTCGGTGTTATCCGTAACCACATTAAAATCTCCGCATCCTATTCCGTTAATTTCACTTGTTTTATATTCTATTTTATACCCATCAAGGTTTAGCTTTTCAAGTTCACATTTTAAATATTCAAAAGGAACACCTAATTTTAAAAGGGCACCGCAAAGCATATCACCGCTGATTCCTGAAAACAAATCCAAATATAATTTCATAGCACCTCATACTACAATTTGTAAATTTAAAAACTCAAAAAAAATTTTTAACACACTGAAAAAATGGAAGGCGTAAGCCCTACCACAGTAGGTAATTACTACTCTATTCCCATCATCTTCCTCAATCTTTTCCCAACCTTCTCTATTTCAAGTTCCTCAACTCTCTTTCTGTTTTCTGTCAATAAATTATCTTTGTTTTTAATATCATTTAAAAATTTTTCGGGAAAAGAACCATCTTGAATGTTTTTGAGAGCTTCCTTCATGGCTTTTCGGCTTTCTTCCCCTATTACCTTTGGACCTGTCAAAAAGCCACCATACATGGCAGTATTTGATATTCCGTTAACAAGTTTTGTCATACCGCCTTCGTAAATAATATCTGTTATTAGTTTCACCTCATGGCAACATTCAAAATAAGCGGTTTCGGGAGAATAACCGGCTTCAACAAGAGTATCAAAACCTGCCAAAATCAACTCCATTATTCCACCTATCAAAACTGTCTGCTCTCCACAGAGATTGGTGATAGTTTCTTCTTCAAAAGAACATTCCATGGCTCCGGCTTTTGTGGTTCCAACAGCTTTTGCGTAAGCAAGAGCGTATTCCTTAGCATGTCCGGAAGCATCTTGATAAACATCAAAAAGACTTGTGACGGCACCACCATGCAAAAAGGCTCTTCTCAACATACTTCCTTGACCTTTACAAGCCACCAGTATCACATCTATATTGTCTTTAGGTTTTATATATCCGTAATGAATATTAAAACCGTGACCAAAGGCCAAAACCTTTCCTTCTGTCATATAAGGCTCAATTTCTTCTCTATACACTTCCGCCTGTTTCTCGTCTTGAGTTAAAAGCATTACAAAATCAGCTCTTTGACTTGCTTCACTTGCACTTAAAACCTCAAAACCATCAGCTTCGGCTCGCTTTCCGTTGGAAGTATCTTTATGATTGGCAACTATAACATTAAGACCAAAATCTCTCAAATTTTGAGCATGAGCGTGACCTTGAGAGCCATAACCAATTATGGCTATGGTTTTATCTTTTAAAATATCTGTTTTGACATCGTCATCAAAATAAGTTTTTAACATTTTCTTTCCTAAAAATTAATATATCCCCTAACCCAGAGGTAAAAAATAATAAAAGGAGAAATAGTGACAGGGCAAGGGATTAATATTTGTGAATTATGCATCGTGAATTAATTAATGGGTAAACAGGAACAAAGCACAGAACAACAAGAATACTACCCAGGTTGAAATCTTAATTTCTTTGGCTTTACCCAAAAATACTTTAATCAAAACGTGAGATAGAAGGCCGAAAGCTATACCAAAGGAAATATTATAAGTGAAAGGTATCATTATTATGGTCATAAATGCGGGAGTTGCCACTTCCACATCCTTTAAATCCAATTCTTTTATTGAACTTATCATTAACAAACCCACATAAATAAGAGCAGCACAGTAGGCGCACGGAGGAACCAATGCGGCAATAGGAGCACAAAACATAGCTATGAAAAACAATAATGCCACCACTATGGCTGTAAGTCCCGTCTTTCCTCCGGCACTTATACCGGAAGTAGATTCCATAAACAAAGTTTGTGTAGAAGTTCCACAAACAGAAGCAACACAAGTTGCAATAGCGTCTGAAGCCATAGCCTTATTTAAATTAGGAATAACATTTTCACCTTTTTCATTCTTTTCATAAAGACCTCCCGCCTTACAACAACCGTAAAGAGTGCCTAAAGAGTCAAACATATTAAGCATACAAAAAGCCAAACTTGTAGTAATAAACACAACTATCAAGGAAGCCTTACTGTTTTCCGGATCTGACAGATAATAAGTAAAATCAAAACCTTCCTTAAACACTTTTCCGAAAGACTGATTATAAAAATCACCAAAGGAATGAAGAGGATTTATTGAAACATTTAAATTTAAATTATTATAAAACTCGGGAACCGTTAAGCCCAAGAGATAATACAATCCCGTTCCTATCAAAATAGCCCAAAACACACCGGTTTTTATTCCCTTTTTCATAAATGCAATAAGAATCGTGAAAGTTATAAGGGTAATTGCAAAGGGCATAATTTGTGCCCAGTCAGCTGTACCCAAAAGGTTAAAGGACGCCAGAGTAACGCAGGTGGAAGGATTATTAACAACTATTCCCACATTTTGAAGCCCAACAAAAGCAATAAAGAGACCAATACCCACAGATATTGCCATGGTAATAGATTTGGGAAGAGAATCAAATATAATGCTTCGCAAACCCGTCAAAGTCAATATTAGGAAAATAATACCGTCAATCAGAACAAAAACCAAACTGTTGGCATAAGTAAAGCCAAAAGCCAAACAACAGGTATAAACAAAGAAGGCATTAATTCCCAAACCTGTGGACTGAGCAATGGGGAGTCTTGCCAAAAGCCCCATAAGGAGAGTTCCGAAAATGGTGGCTATGGCTGTAGCAATATAAATGGCATTAAAAGGCAATCCGTCTATATTTTCAAAGATAGATGCATTAACTATTAAAATATAACACATAGACAGGAATGTGGTAAGCCCTGCCATAAACTCCACATTTATAGTTGTCCCATATTTGTCCAATTGAAAATAGTTTTTAACTAAGTTTTTCATAAGATTTCCATCCCCCCGTCAGTTGCCACCGGCAACTGCCACCCCCCAAGCTATCGCTTAGGGGGACAGAGTGGGGCGAAGCCCCACAGATATTGAGCATTGAGAATTAAGAATTGAGCATTTTTAAATTTGCAAAGCAAATCTAATCTATCTGTGAATGAATATAAGGTATCAATTTTTCCGACCACATCTCACCGTGTTTTTTAAGACCGGTTAGATTAAAATGTATACCTTTTCCGTCGTTATCTCTATATTCGGAACCTAAAAGGTCCGTATCCGGTCCTTCAAAGGCAATACCGTCGTCCCATAATTTTTGCTGAGCAGCTCTTATGTTTTCAAAACTTGTAAATTCAGGATCCCAATAAGAAGCCTTTGCCACAAACCAAGGTATTTCAAAGCCGGCATCCCTTCGTGAGGTTTCAATAAGTTCAACCATACCTTTATATGATTTTTCCGTAGATGATAAAGCGTTACTTTCCCCTTGGTGCCACAGAACACATCTGAAACCGTCCTTTCCAAAAAACAAAACTCTCTTTATAAACCAATTATACAGATTAGAATTTTCGGAAACAATCTTAGCTGAAGGTTGCCATTGTTCAATTGAAGTTCCTCCAAAGCCTGTGGAAGCTATACCTATGGGAACATGAAATTCTTTATATAGTGCGTCACCTAATGCAGGATAGAGAGAGCCACCTGTGGAACCATCGTGAACCCCAAGCTGAGGGTCGGATCCGTATCGCCATAAAACTCCGTCTGTGGTAGAAACCATACCGGAAGCTTGCTCATAAGGGGACTGACCACAGTTTGTGGAGTTAGATTGACCAGCGCCTATAATAACTTCCCCAACACCTACGTGATCCAAAACTTTTACTTTTTCTTCGTCGTTTTCTTTATATTTAAGTTGAACTTTATACCAACCGCCGGCTCTGACTTTGACTTTTTCCTTAAAGACACCTTTAGCATTTAATTTTATAGCCTTCCAACCTGAGTCAACTTTTTTATCAAATAAATCTTTTCCTTCAATTTTATATTGCACATCTGTTATGGTTTTGTCACAAACACCACTAAAATCAATATAACCTTCTTTTTTTGATTGTCGTTGAAAGACTTGATACTCCTTAGGAGAATGAACCACAAAAGGAGCTTTGATTTTATTTACAAGATTATATTCTTCATCTGTGGGAGTTGTTGGGATTAGGGTTTCTTTTATAGAACCTGACTCTTTATTAAAATAGTAATCGAGAGCCATATATTCTCGCTCCCAAGGTCCCCAAATTTTCATATCACCATCGGTCTCAATAGCGGCTTTGTGCTTTACTACTCTTTTGGCAGTATTCATAATTGTATAAGGAAATTTAGGCATTAACAAATCTTTACAAAAAACTACATCCCTTTTAAAAACTATAAAATAATTGGATGCATTTATGTTTTCAACTTCTAACTCTATTTTATCGGGTAAAAAAGTATAAACAGCCTTTCCGTAAGGGGTTGTCACAATAAGTTTATTATCTTCTTTAGAAAGCTCTCCGTTATAATGCTGTTCGTTTACATAAAAATAACTGTCTTCTATAAACTCTTCACCATTTATAACCAAACTTGACAAGTCACCTAAGCCACCGGTTTTGGCTACATAGTTATCCCCTGTAAAAGTCCATTCCTCAGCAAAGAGACAAACAGACAATACCATTAAAATCAAAATTGTTAATACTTTTTTCATTAAATTTTCCTTTATTATTAGTGTCACACTTAAATTATACTATTTTTTAATACTTTTTTTCAAATTAATGAAGAGAAAAACCGAATTTGCTTTTGCAAATTTGGTTTCTTGTATATCACTCTCGCCACTTATAATGATAAGAAATATAACCCCAAGCGTGACCGCCGTCAGGTCTGTCACCTCTTGTATAATGAGGCAAACCTCCTTGAGCATAGAAATAAAAATCCTCATACTTATAACCTTTAGGCTTCTTTTCTACTCGGTATGTGATATATGCAGTCATTGGACTTTTCTCAAATGAATACAAACTGTTTTGAGCAGAATCTCCGCCAACATATGTAATAGGTCCACCGTGAAAACCGGAATGAACACTTAATCCTACTTCTATACTTTCTTTGGATTTCTTTTTCAAATTTATTTTTTGTGTAATTGTAATAGTGTCACCGGGATAAATAGCCTTAGGCGGAGGAGTCACAGTAACAGTAGCATCTATATATTCACTTGAACATTTCCAAGTTATAGGGTTTCCGGAGGGAATAATACCACGATTATTCTTATCGATTTCTATTCTGTCCAAAACATAACAACCCTTTGCCGTCACCTTTGAATTATCAACTTTTTCTACTTTGGGCTTATCCTTAGGTTTTTCTTTCGGTTTGTCACCGCCTAAACTGCTTGCCCATTTATCCAAATCGTCTACCCATTCATCTAACTTATCACCGAAGGACTTCTTCTTTGCCTCAAAGCCTTTAGCTTTTTTACAATAACCTAAATCTATAAGATATTGGAAAAATTCACTTCGCTCTCCGTCACCCACATATTCAACATATTTCTTTATTAATCCCGCCATTTCTTCAGGTTCAATATATTTTCTTTCCAAAGGATCGATATAAGACAATATGGTTTCTCTTATATTAAACAATCTTTTAAGCCTAAATTTAAGGTCAAATTTCTTATAATCTTCAAAGTAATCTTGACCGTATCTGTCCAAAAGATGTTTTTCATCCATATATTTTACAAGTTCTCTTAAAGCAGGTTTTTGTTTGTTGATATACTTTTCTGCCTCTTTTCTGCTTTCAAAATATTTCTTAAGATCTTGTCTTGATTTGTTTATGAGAAAATCTCTGTCTTTAATGGGGTCCTTATTTAATTGCTTGGCATAAGAATCTATTATTTTTGAATTGGAAATTCCGCTACCGATTCCCAAATAATCCATACAACCGTCTATATCACCTTCCAAATTGTCGAGAAGTCTCCATTTTACACCATGCCCTGTATATAAATAATAAGCGTCTTCAAGTTCGTTTTGAGCTATATAAGTGACGAGATTTTCAGCTTTTTCTCTTCCTATATCAGCCAATTGAGAACAAAATTGTGTGGTGGCATCACAGTTTCTCATAGCTTTTCCTATTTCTTTTAAGGCTTCGTCTTTATCTCCCCCCGCAAGATAACCTGCCGCAGAGGAAAGATTTCCAAACAAATTGGCGGGAATGGTTGCTATATTTGTATCCTTTCTCATAACCCTTAAAAGTGTTTCGGAAACATATTTAACCGTTGCGTCCCCCATACTGTCAAAGTCACCGTTTTTAAGGTTATTTATATTCTGAGCGGCAAAATCTATAAAACCTTTTGTCTCCTCACCTTCCATCATTGAGAAAAAGTCAGCCACAAGCTTGCTGCGAGAGGCTGCGTCTGTTATTTTCATCTCTTTAAACATTTTGTCTAAATATTTGGAAGTTTTTGCCTTTACATCATTTTGATTCTTTTCTTTTATCCAATTTTCTCTGGCAACTTCGTTTACCATAGTATCAATGGCTTCTTCCTTTTCACTCTTACCACCAAACCAACCTGTAAAGTGGTTTATATAATATACCATATAATCTTCTTTCAGCTCCACACGGTCCGGTATATAGCAGTGAAATTTCTTGTCAGGATCATAATAACCAAAGAGATGATCTTGCGGACGGTCAGTATCATTCATTTTAAAAGTCAATTTAATGGGTTTGTAAAAATGAACAAACTCATCTTCATGACCTTTAAGTTTAATATCTATTTGTTTTCCCTCAACAGGACAATTGGGAATATCTACCTCTTCTATAATGAGAACAGAATTCTTGGGAAAAGTGCCTTCATAAACAGTCACTTCCCAACCTTCCTTTTTTAGAGTTCCTATTTCTATATCATCATCATTAGGGATTTTATATTCCTTGGCAAACAAAGTGCCACAAGCTAACAGTAATAAAATCAAAATTAATATCTTTTTCATAACTTTCTCCGATAAATAATATATCCACTTAAATTATACTTGATTTGATAATTTTTTTCAAGTTAATGGAATTTTATAAATTGATTTTAAAATTAATTATCTTAAATAAAAAATCTCCAAATCACTACGGAATTTATATATTCTTTATCTTAAGCATAAAAATTCCAAATCCCTCGAACAATAATCATAAATACCAAAAGAATTTATAATCTTATTATGAAATATAAAAAAACCTCCAAAAAGGAGGTTTATTTTAAAAATCAATAATTACCATAGAAGGCATTGCGTTACAAGTGACATTCTTAATTATCAGCATTCCGTCTTTAATTTCATAATCAGCCTTTTTATAACCTTTTTCAAAATCCGTCACAGTAATATCAAAAAGCCTAACCGACTTAACTCTTTTTATATTATCCACAGTTATGGAAAAACTAACATCAACAATATCGTTTTCATTAACATCTCTAAAAACTCTCAAGACATCTTTATTCTCGCCGACTTCGCGAGTTTCTTCCAATATTTTTCCTTCTGCCGACACAACGGGATTCCAACATGTGATAAATAATCTGTCGTTCATTTTATTATACTTTTTCTTACTGTAATAAGAGCGAGAAATAAGTTTATCGGAATTTTCTCCGTCTATCGAAAACTCAAATTTATCATTAACTAATTTTATAGAATTTTCTTTTAAGAGAGTTGAAAGATTTTTGTATACATAACCCGCAGGCACAAGGCCGTCAGCTTCACTTAATCCGTTGTATAATTGAAAATCTCTCTCACCGGGCATATAGACATACCAAACAGCAATTTCTATTTGATTGTATATTTCTTCAAGGTAATGTCTTGCCAGTCCTTGTGCTTGGAAAGTGGAATTAATCACATGATTAGTGCAATTATACCAAGGGCGAGTATCACCCTCTTTCATGGTGCTTAAACCCCTTTCGGAGTCTATAAGAGTTATAAACTTACCATCCGGAGCATATTGGTCAATAAGTCCTCTGATATACTCTATATCTTCTCCAAGCCTATCTTCCACATTTAATGTAGGTCTGTGGTATCCGTGAAATGTGACTATATCTATGGTTCCTTCGTCAAGTATACCGCCTTTCATACAAGCTTCAAGGAAAGGTTTATCCATCCAAGCTACGGAGCAAGCACCTATTTTCCACTTAGGCTGTGTATCCTTTAAGATTTTAGCACAGAGTTTGGCATATCTGATATAATTTTCCGGTTGGTTCCATACATTATCTATGTGAAAAGCTTCCGGCTCATTACCCATTTCCCACACAATATCTTTTTCGCCTTTATAATGCTCAGCCACAACTTTTGTCCATTTTTCTATATGAGCATACAAGTCATCGAGATTGTTTCTATCAAGTTTATACCAAGAAGGGATGATTCCACAGTTAAGTATAAACAAAGGTCTGATACCTTGACTTTTAAAACAAGCGAGAGCTTTGTCTTCTTCCGTAAAGTCAAATTTGCCTTCTTCAGCTTCTATGTAGGGCCAAAAAATATCATAACGACACCACTGCACGCCAATTTCGTTTTTGATCATACCGGGTTCGTGGATACTGACGCCCCAAATACCATTATCGGGAAACATCATTTTTTGTTTTGGAGCTCCGAAAGAGCACCCGGAAAGCAAGGATAAAATTAAAATGGTGATGATAAATCTCATAATAAATCTCCTCAAATTTAAAAAATGGCTCTAAAAATAGAGCCATATTTTTTATTGTGCTGCAGGATTCCACCAAGGGTTGTTCTCTCCTTGACCTGTGTCTCCTTCTGTAGGTCCGGCTCCTAATTTATAGAACTTTGCATGTCCGTCACAAAATACATAATTTGAACCACCGTTGTGTCTCTTAGGATACAAAGGATAACTGCTGGCATATTGCATAATCCAAGGAGAAATAATAGTATAAGTTCCTGTAGAGGTTACAGCCAGAGCATCAGCAAACAAAACCAACTGAGAAGTGCTTTTCCAATTTGTTGTAAAAAGAGTATAATTCCAGTTTGCATAAGTCCACAAATGTTGATTCATACCATATCCGGACAAATTCTTGTTTCCGGAAGGACAACGGAAAATATTAACATTCTTTATGTATGGATATAAACAATCCATAAAAGAAATTAAATTCATTCCGTCATAGGCTCCCCAACTGTCATTACAAGTTTTGAAAATTGTGCAAGGATAACCGGAATAGTTACCGTAAGCAGCATTAGAATGGAAAGAATCGGTTCCGTTCCAATTAGCATCAAATGTGACATCCGCATTCATGGCAAAAGGAATTGCTTCGTCAAAATCATCCGAATATAAAACCAAGGCTGTCCCCATTTGCTTTGTGTTGGACAAACAAGATGCGGCTCTGGCTTTTTCTCTTGCCTGGGCGAAAACGGGGAACAGAATTGCGGCAAGTATAGCGATAATGGCGATTACCACTAACAATTCTATTAAGGTGAAACCTTTTTTAACTCCATTCCCTAAAAGTTTCGCTATTCGCTCAACGTTTTTGGGAACCCTTGAAATTGTGAACATTATAATGTTCCTCCTATATTTTTATTATAAAGGATTCTTATTTCTATACTTTTTCGGCAACCTTGCACGCAAGGTGGTGTCAAAAAAATATAAAAGTAAAAATACTTTACAATTATATTATACCACAAAAAATAATATTTGTCAAGTGGCATAAAAAAGTATTTTATTCCTCTATAATTTCTGCGGGGAACAATATATTTTCTTTTTCTTTATTGTTCAAGCTAACCAAATCGGCACAAGCTTTGGCCATTCCTTTTATGTTCTGCTTTGCCCATATTATTTTTGTGTTAGGCAAAACACTGATATTCGGTCTTTCAAAACAAACACATTGACAAAAATCCAATTTCTTAATTTCTTTATAACAATTTTCATACATTTCCCGAATAATAACGGAGTTGTGGCCATAGATACAAACTTTTTTATGCTTCTTTAAAT
>JAFSVJ010000065.1 GCA_017445025.1 Abditibacteriota bacterium
AAGCACAATAACAATAATAACAAATAGGGTTAGAATTGAAATACACCTAAATAATCTTTTTTTCTTAACTTTATCAATAAATACATCAAATTTGTTCATGTTTAAATCCTATCAACCTAACCGGTTGAAGCACCACATTCTGATTTCTGATTACAGATTTGAAATTTTATAGTATTCCTATACGCCTCATTTCATTTTGGGCATAATTGTCAGTCATAGATGAAATGTGATCGGCTATATCTATAAGTTTATCTTTCAATGGTCTTTCGGAATTATCTTCAATCAAATAATAATCAAAGAGATTCCCTATTTTTTCTTTATATAGTTTTTCCAAAAAGAGTTTTTTCTTACTAAAATAAACTCTCTCAAACATAAAATCTTTTAGTGCATTAAGAACTTCAATCATATCCTCTGACAGTTTTATAGAATCAAGGTCACTTGAACTTTCTATAATATTATAAACCATACTGTTTATACGCTCGCTTGTAGTGTTTCCCAACCTGTGTGTTATATCGGAAGGGATATCTTCCAAAGTAATAATTCCGGCACTTATGGCGTCATCTATATCGTGGTTAAGATATGCCACTCTGTCGGCAACACGAACGATTTGTCCTTCCAAAGTTAGGGGTATATCTTCATTATTATGCAAATCTCCTTTTCCCTTGGAATGCTTAACTATCCCATCTCTCACTTCCGCAGTCAAATTAAGCCCGGCACCGTCCTTTTCCAAAACATCCACTATTTTTAAAGAATGTTTTGCGTGAGAAAAAGACATTCCGTATTTTTTAAGATAATCATTTATGGCACTTTCTCCAGCATGTCCAAAAGGAGTATGTCCCAAATCGTGTCCTAAAGCTATGGCCCCTACCAAATCTTCGTTCAATCTCAAAGCTCTTGCAATAGTTGTTGAAACTTGAAAAACCTCAAGGGAGTGAGTAAGCCTTGTTCTAAAATGATCGTTTTCAGGAGATATAAAGACCTGAGCTTTATGCTTTAACCTTCTGAAAGCCTTAGAATGAATTATCCTGTCCCTGTCTCTTTGATAATCGGTTCTTATAGGGCAGGGTTCTTCCGGGCGTAGCCTACCACCTGTATTAATAACCAACTGAGCCTGTGGTGCCAATATTAATTTTTCGTTTTCTTCGGTTTTTTTTCTTATATCATCATTTATCATAAAACACATCTTTTTATACTTTTTACACTTATATTATATTATCAATAACTTGTAAATTAATTATTTCTATACACTTATATTATATCACAAAAACATAAATTCGTCAAAAAAAACTTTTTAAAATTGACATTTTTTCTTATATATGATATAATAATAATGAATATATTATAAAAAAAATAAAGTTTAGATAAATCTTGGACGAAGGAGTGGGATTTTTCTCGCTCTTTCATTTTTAAATATAAAAAATAATCATTTTTCAAATCGTATTTTAATTATTGTTTTTCACAAACAATTATATCGGAGTAATACTATGGCAACTGATGACTACATTAAAGCCTTAAAAAATATAGAAAAAGAAAGAGGTATACCGGAAGGAACACTTCTTCCATATGTTAAAACCACCTTAGCTCAAACTTTAAAGCGAAATCTTGGTTATGACGAGCAAGATAATGCAAAGGTTAGAGTTGAACTGACAGAAGACGGCATTCAGGTTTTCTGCAAAAAACAAATTGCCGTTTACATTGACAACCCTCTTCTTCAAATAAGTATTGACGATGCCGAAAAAATAAATAGAAATGCCACCATTGGCGATTGGATAGAAGTTGAAGTGACACCTTCAAGCAGAGTCATTATATCCAAATTTAGACAAGCTATTAATCAAAAAATCATTGAAACCGAAAAAGACAGTGCATATAACGAATACGAAGCCAAAATCGGCAGCATAGTATCAGGATATATTAACAGAATTGACATGAAAAAAGACGGTTCTACCGTATATATTGTTGACTTCGGTAAAGTTGACGGAGTTTTAAAACCTACAGAGCAAGTCCCGGGAGAAACCTTTAAAGTGGGAGAGATGGTTAAATTCTATCTCCTAAATGTTAAAGATGATTTTAAAGGACGAACCATAGAATTATCACGAACCCATCCCGAACTTATAAAAAGACTCTATGAAATAGAGGCTCCGGAAATAGCAGACGGAACAGTAGAAATAATGTCTATTGTGAGAGAACCGGGCTCAAGAACCAAAATGAGCGTCAAATCAAACGACGAAAATGTAGAAGCATTAGGCGCTTGCATTGGTATAGGGGGAACAAGAATCCAAGCTATTGTTGACCAAATAAACGGTGAAAAAATAGATATTATAGAATACAGCGACGACCCTACAGAATATATTACCAATTCTCTATCTCCCGCTACTCCCACATCTGTTGAAATTGACGAAGAAAACCACCATGCCAAAATAGTTGTTCCCAAAAAACAGCTTTCCCTTGCCATAGGTAAAAACGGTCAAAACGTTCGACTTGCGGCAAAATTAACCACTTGGAAAATGGATATACTTTCAGACTAATGAAAACTCCCATAAGAACTTGTATCGTTTGCAGAAAATCGGCAGAAAAATCTTCTCTTTTGAGAATAAACTATAAAAATCATATTCTCTCTGTGGACAAAAAAGGCAATAAGCCCGGCAGAGGTGCTTATGTTTGTAATAATGTTTCATGCATAAAAAAAATAACATTAAAGAATCTTAATCGTGCCATGAAAGATAATATAGACAACAAATACAATTATATAATAGAAAATTTAAGGAACGATGATATGGATAATTAATTTAAACATAACATTCTTCCAAAGTGAGGTGTTAAATGCAGATTACAGTCAAAGATTTAGCCAAGGAACTTAAGATTTCCATAAAAGAATTGGGATCATATCTAAAGGACTTAGGGCTACCCGGAAAAGGAAGCGATATTCTTTCATCAGAGGACGCACAAGCTGTTAAAGAAATCATTGAAAAAGCCAATGCTCCCATTCAAATCCCCCAAACCATCTCTGTCAGAGATTTAGCGGAAAAAATAGCCGTTTCAGCAAATGAAATCCAAAAAACTTTGGTTAATTTGGGAATACTTGCAACTCTAAACCAATCCTTAAACGGTGATATTGCCAAAAAAGTTGCGGAAAAATTTAACATCAAACTTGAAGTAAAACAAGATAAAGAATCAAGAGAAGAAAAACTTAGAAAAGCTAAAGAACAAGAAAAAGCAGCTCAAAAACAAGGTAAAACCGCGGGTAAACTTCTTTCCCGTCCTCCTGTTGTAACAGTTATGGGACACGTTGACCATGGTAAAACCACTCTTCTTGACGCCTACAGACATACTCACGTTACCGAATCCGAATTCGGTGGTATTACTCAACACATAGGTGCTTACCAAGTGGAACTCGAAGACAAAAGCACAGGTGAAAAGCGTAAAATCACTTTCCTTGACACTCCCGGACACGCAGCTTTTACTCAAATGAGAGCTCGTGGTGCTTCTGTTACAGATATTGCCATTTTGGTAGTAGCCGCCGACGACGCAGTTATGCCTCAAACCATTGAAGCTATTCAACACGCAAAAGCCGCAAAAGTTCCTATCATTGTAGCCATAAACAAAATTGATAAAGAAGGTGCCAACCCTGAAAAATGTAAACAACAACTTATGGACCATGGTCTTATGTGCGAAGAATGGGGTGGCGATACAATTTGTGTAGAAATCTCAGCCAAAAAGAAAATAAATTTAGACGAACTGTTAGAAATGGTTCTTTTGGTTGCAGATATGGCAGAGCTTAAAGCCGAAGTATCTGCAAGTAAAGTTCAAGGTGCTGTTATTGAAGCTCACATGGAACAAGGACGTGGTGTGGTTGCCACGGTTCTTATCCAAAAAGGAACCTTAAAAATAGGAACATCAGTTGTTGCAGGTGAAACCCACGGTAAAGTCCGTGCAATGTTTGACTATAAGGGTGAAAATATCCAAAAAGCAGGTCCTTCCACTCCTGTTGAAATTATAGGTCTTAACGCCGCACCAAGTGCCGGTGATATTATAGTTTCAGTTAAAAACGACAAAGAAGCAAAACAAATCGCGGAAAAAAGAGCTAAGAAAGCCAAAGATGAAAAACTTGCAGCTAAGACAGCCGTCACCCTTGAAGACTTATACGCTCAAATCCAAGCCGGTAATGTTAAGAAATTACCTGTTGTCTTGAAAGCTGACGTTCAAGGAACTCTTGAAGCGGTAAAACAATCCCTTGAACAAATCGAACATGAAGAAGTTAAGGTTGATATTATTTTCTCCGGTATTGGAAACATAACGGAAAATGATGTTATGTTTGCCACCACAGGAGGAGCCATTATTATAGGATTTAACGTTTCCCAAGAGCCGGGAGTGTCCCAAAAAGCTGATATGGAAAATGTGGAAATCAGAAACTATAATGTTATATACGAACTAATGAAAGATGTGAAAGGTGCTATGGCCGGTCTTCTTGAGCCTGTATTTGAAGAGATTTACAACGGAAGTGCCGAGTTTAAGAAATCCTTCAGACTTCCCAACGGTTCTATTATTGCAGGTTGCTACGTAACAGACGGAAAAGTTGTCCGAAACGACAATGTTCGTATTAAGAGAGGAGATGAAATTCTCTTTGAAGGAAAATTAGATTCCTTGCGACATGTTAAAGATGAAAAATCAGAAATTATGCAAGGATATGAATGTGGTATGATTATAAAAGGATTTGGTAACTACGAAGAGGGAGATATAATAGAATCATATTCTCAAAAGCAAATTGCAAGAGCGATAAATTAAATTTGCCGGTGGCAAATTTAATAATGCACAATGCACAATGCACAATTATATGCAAAATAGGCTATAAGCTTTTGGCTTGTCGTATCTATACCCCTCCTTGAAAATCAGCTCGACGGAGCGAGCGATTTTCAATGGTCCCCTTTATCAAAAGGGGAGATGTGGTGCTTCGCACCACTTAGGTTAGCGGGCTCTTAAATTTTATAGTTGGCTATGATAGACGCTATAGCCACGGGCAACGGTGAAGTAGGAGCACCCCCTTCACCCCCCTTGGAGATTTTAAGGCGAATGCCATTAAAATCAAGGGGGGAGATTTTTATTGACGGAAAAAATGACCGAAGGTCACTTTTTTGTGTCAATAAAAATGGGGGAGATTCAAAGCCGGGACCCCCTCAAGGCGTTGAGGGGGTAGTCATTTAGGCGTTCGCAGAGCGAACAGTCTAAATGGCGGGGGGAGTTGTCTGCGGTGAGCAACCTTTAAAAGTTAGCTTGTCATTAAGCCGGAGAGACTCTATCAATTTTCCTTAACCGCCCTATGACACAGAATCTAAAAAATTTTTAAATCAGAAAGTATAAAAATGAATGTCAGACAAGAAAAAATAAATGAACTCTTTAAACAAGAGATTTCAAAAATCATATTAAAAGAAATTAAAGATCCGCGTCTTGGATTTGTCACAGTCCAAAGGGTGGAAACCTCTCGCGATATGTCCTATGCAAAAGTCTATATTACAATTTTAGGCGGTGAAAGTGATGTAAAGAAAAGCCTTTCAGTGCTTAACGGTGCCAAAGAATTTATTCGAGTGCAACTGCAAAAAAAGATAGATATGAGATATATTCCGGCTCCGGAATTTCTCATTGACACCAAAATAGACGACACCCTTAAACTCCTAAATATCATAGAAAAAGACAAAGAAGAACACGGATATGAATAGTATTTATTATGATTTTTGGGGAAATATCATAAAGCATAATAACATTTTAATCGGTATACACGAGCATCCCGACGGAGATTGTATTGGCAGTGCTTTGGCAATCCAAAGAGTTTTAAAAAAACAATTCGGCAAGAAAGCCACCATATACTCCCCGGAAAGCATCCCAAGTTGCACAAAATTTCTCACCGGTGTTAACAATATTCTTATAAAAGAAAAGCCTGACGACTATGACCTGTTATTATTGGTTGATGTAAACACAGTGAAAAGAACAGGTATACCCCAATCTATGCTATGTGAAAACATATATTGCATAGACCATCATGAAAGAGGAAGTATTACATATCCAAATGAAATTATTATTCCCGAGGCATCCTCTACATGTGAAATCATATACAATCTCTTAATTGCCAACGAATGTCCCATTGACAAAGTCTGTGCAGAATATCTTCTGACCGGTATTATATGTGATACAGGAGACTACGCTCATACAAACACTAATGAAAAGGTTTTTCTAATTAGTAGCGAATTGACCAAAATTGGTGCAAATCCAACTAAAATCAACAAATTTTACTTTAATGAAAAGTCTTTTAAATCTCTTAAACTTGTAGGTTATGTTCTAAACAATCTCTTATCTTTTGAAAGAGGAAAATTAATCCTTGGATATGTAGACTACAACTACCTCAGCAAAAACAAAAGATATGGAATTGACAGTGACACTATAAATGGGCAGCTTCAATCTATCAAAGGATATAAACTTTCTGTTTTCTTAAGGGAATTAGAACCAAATGTTGTTAGGGTGAGTCTTCGAAGCCCGGATAAAGTCGATTGCAATCTTATTGCCAAAGAATTTGGTGGTGGCGGTCACAAAAACGCTGCCGGTTGCACCATAAAAGAACCTTTAAATAAAGCTATAGAGCTTATTGTTAATGCAGGAAAAAAACATCTATAATATGACTGAAGGAATATTATTAATAGATAAACCTCTTGATTGGACCAGCCAAGATGTGGTCAATAAGATCCGAAGATTTTTTCACACAAAAAAAGTGGGACACACGGGAACCTTAGATCCCCTTGCAACGGGAGTTTTGGTAGTCCTTATCGGAAATTCTTGTAAATTGTGTGACTACTTTCAAAGAGGCAACAAAGAATACTTAGCAACAGTCACCTTTGGTATTAAGACCCCTACTCTTGACCTTGAAAGCCAAATAACAGAAGAAGAAAACACTGAACACTTAACTGAAAGTATTCTCAAAGAAGTTTGCCATAAATTTATAGGTGAACAAGACCAAATTCCACCTATGACTTCCGCAATTAAAATTGAAGGAAAACCTCTTTATACTCTTGCTCATCAAGGTATTGAGTTTGAATTAAACCCAAGAAAAATTATCATAAACAATATTAACATAGAAAACACTTATTATGAAAAAGGGCATTTAATTGCCAAGATCAGAATAAATTGTTCACATGGAACATACATTAGGTCCCTTTCAAGAGATATGGGGGAAGCTTGTAATACTTTTGCCACCTTAACAGGGCTTGTGAGAGTTAAGAATCATATATTTAATTTGAGTGACTGCATATCTATGGAAGAACTCCAAACCGCCACAGACCCCCATCAATATTTGAAAGGAAACAAACTACTTAAAAACATATTTGATTATATAGATTTAAATGATAAGGATACAAAAACCCTCTCTTATGGGCAATATGTTCCAATTAAATCCGAGGACAAACCTCTACCATATCTGGCATATCACAATGACCAATTAATAGCTATTTGCAGAATAAAAGATAATTATTTAAAACCAAAAAAAGTATTTATACTTCCCTAAAGGATTATTATTTTGAAAACAGGAAAATTACCTCCAAAGCTCCTTGCTGAACTTATCAATAACCTTCCCACAAACGAAGATGTTATATGTGGATCAAAAATAGGATTTGATGCGGCAAAAATTAAAACTTCAAATAAAAATCTCATTATAGGCTCGGACCCTATAACATTTAATACTGACAATATAGGAAAGTTTTGTATTTACATTAACGCCAATGATATAGCCGTAAGCGGTGCTGTGCCTAAATTCTTTATGGCAACAATTCTTTTTCCACCAAGCATAAATGAAAAAGAAGTCAAAACAATATTTAATCAACTTAAAGATACATGTAAAGAATTGGGAATTGCTCTTATAGGGGGACATACAGAAATTACAGATTGTGTGACGAGACCTGTTATCAGCGGAACTATGTTTGGAGAAGAGATTTATACAATTGATCCGGAAAAAACAGAGATTGGTTGTGATATAGTTCTTATAAATAAACCTGCCATAGAAGGGACATATCTGTTAGCCTATAACGCAAAGGAAAAACTCTTGTCTGCGGGAATAAAAAAGACAAAGATAGATTATGCTTTAGGTTTGCTTGAAGCCCAAGGTATATGTGTTCTGCCCACAGTTAAAACTGTCCTTGAAAATATAACAGAGGACAACACAATATATTATATGCATGACCCCACGGAAGGTGGAGTTGCAAGTGCTCTTTTGGAAGTATCCTATGCCATAAACAAAAGCATTGATATAGATAATATTGAGTTTATGGAAGAAACTGAAGAGTTTTGCAAAGTTTTTGGGCTTAACCCCTTAGGTTTAATCAGTTCCGGGTCCTTATTAGTTGTGACAAAAGACGGAAATGCCATTAAAAAATCTCTTGAAAAACAAGATATTTATTCACAAGTTATCGGAAAGGTTTCAAATAAAAAACCCTCTGTAAAATATAAAGGCAAAAAAACAGTAAACTTTTCAAGAGATGAAATAGCAAGGTTCTTCGAAAGTTTAGAATAAAAAAAACTCCCCTTTTAACTTAAGGGGAGTTTTTAATATTTATTCTTTAAACTTAATTGTGATTATTTTCTTTGCACCGAAGTCTATTTTAACAGTTTCATTTTTCATTGATAATTTCTTAATGAACTCTTCATTCAAATTCACCAAGTCGGCACTCTTTGCTTTAAAGAATTTAATCTCCACACCCTTTATATCTTCAAAGTATGGGTTATACATTCTCAAAACTACACCGTCATTATTTTCAGCTCTCTTTAAAGCAGAAAGAATAATCCTTTCGTCACTCACTGCGAGGAAATTGTTAATGGGATTCATGGTAGCCGTTTTCTTGGTTTTGCCTTTTTCCGTTTCATTTGATTGAATTGCCACCATAGGAGCGTTAAAGTCGTGTGCCACATTTACAATATTATTAACTTTTTGTGTGCGTGACGAATACTTTTCATTTGACAGATAAACTCCATATTCAAATACATGTTTACCCAAATACCAAGCCTTTGGGGTATAAATAATATTACCCGTATCCCCTTCATTAGAAATTTTATTAATACTTCTAAAGAGAGTCAATGCCATAGTATTTTGCATATCAGGCAAAATTTCATATTCCTGTAAACCTTTGCTCAAAACACCTATAAATCTATCCCCTACTTCATCACTGTCTTCAAGGGCAAACCAAGTTTTCAAAGGTTGAACACGGGAGCTTTCATACCAATCTTTCGGCACTCTTATCTCTCTCTTAACCACATCAAGAGGCATTTCTGCCAAACAATAATCCGTATCACATTCACTTGGGAATAAGGCTCTGACTTTATGATCCTTGGCGTTATTCTCAAAAGTAGTCTTAATCTTTACCACATCACTCTTTGCTTCCACCGTATACTCAATTGTCACGGGGCAAGAAACAAGTCTGTCACTTCTCTTATTATTTTTATAATCAAAGCATTCGGGAAGTTTCAGATCATATTTGCAAACCAAAGTAGAGAAAACAGGAGAATTATCTATAACAGACACTTCCGTCAAAGAATTGTTATTTAAAATAACTCTGTCAACAGAAGGGCTTGCATATCTGTATTCGTCACCCACATCCGCTATATCTTCAAGAATATTTGCGTTGTAAACTTCAATATCTTTTTCAAGATCGGTTATAATAATATTATTACCATCCGTGACTGTCACGCAAACGATACCATTGGAAATACATCTGTCCACATACTCAAGAGCCAAAGAATTGTCCTTAATCTCGGTTTTTGGAGCTTTCTCTATACTATAAGTTTTATAACCGAAAGGGGGAACCTCTTCCGCAATAAATTCCACATCAAAATGTCTGTAAATACCGGTTAAAGGTAATTCGTGAGGATCTAAAACATGTTTATTTCTGATATCTGTATTTATAATCTTAAAATCTACGGGATTACCCAAGCAGTCAGTCATGGTAAAGTTTTGGAAATCTTTTTCTCTGTCAGGATAACCGTCTTGCCATCTCAAAGGAGGAGCCAGTTCTATGTCAATCTCCGCACAAACTCGCTCTGTTCTTTGGTGATTTTGAGTGTTAAATACAACAATATCATTATCCTTAGTCTTAATATGCTTTGTAATATCTTTTAATGCTCGCATTTGAAGGTCAAGGGCAACTTGCTTAACTTCCTCAAACCTTGTATCCATTTGAGCGTGAACTTCGTCTATGGAACAACCGCAAATAGAATCATGAGGGTGGTTTTCCATTAAGTGTTTCCAAGCATACCTTATAAAATCATAATAGTATTTTTCACCACAAATCATGGAAAAAGTATTGAGAGGCTCCACGTTCTTTTCAAGTAATTGTTCGCAAAAATTATTCTTCTGTTTAATAAAAGGACGACTTGAAAGAGTGCCTGCAAGGAACATATCTTGACGCAATTCGCCTTCCACTTTTTTAAGGGGGATTTTCTTATCTTTAATTTCTTCCAAAAGCTCTTTACAATAGTTTTCCATACTGTCATGGACAAGCTTGGCACCTTTGAGTTTTTGGTTTACCTTTTTGATGATTTTACCCACTTCATGTTGAGGCTCAAGGTGATCCACACCGTTCATAAAGAGAAGATGACTTGTGTCGGACATTTTTTTATGTCTGTCATATATTTCCATAGTATATACAAGAGCTTCTTTTGTATCTTCCGGGAAACACTGAGCGTTATTATACCAACAAGCCATAAGAGTTGTGGTGACGCTGCTTCCGTCGGAACCAACCCAACAAAACTCGGTTTTATCCTTTTCTCTATCTATATTATAACCTCTTCCTATGACAGAGCTTTCTATGCCAAAACCTTGGAAAATCTGTGGCATTTGGGATATGTTTCCGAATTGATCCGGGAGATAACCTACCTTTGACACATGACCGAAATCTTTGGCTATTTGGTGACCTATGAGAAGACTTCTTATGGTGCTTTCTCCGGACACAAGATTTTCATCGTTTAACTGATACCAAGGGCCAACGGTTATTCTGCCTTCTTTGATGTAATCTCTGATTTTTTGTTCGTTGTAAGGCTTTATTTGAAGATAATCTTCCAAAACTATGGTTTGCCCGTCCATATTGAAAATTTTAAAGTCAGGGTCTGTATCAAGCCTGTCCAAAAGATTATCAATAAGATCCACAAGTTTCATTCGGAATTGTTGAAAAGTGAGATACCATTCTCTGTCCCAGTGTGTGTGAGAAATAACGTGTAGTTTGTCCATTATACACCTTTAATCCATGTTTTTTATAAAAAAAGCACTCAATAGAGTGCTTGGTTATCCATAGAGGAATGAACCCATATTGATTAAAAACCAAATCACCCAAAAGCACAATTTTTTATAAGCAATTTTGAGTGTAGTCGTCGACTGTAGACTCGCAGAATAAGGTTATTTTTAAAGGCGTAAGCCATTTAAAAATGTTCTTAGGCGAGAATCGTCAAGGAGACACGAAACGAAAAAGTGCGTTAAATAAAAAATTAGGGATTTTGAGGGGAGTTGGATTTTTATCAAATATAATAAAATATGGTAGTCCATAGGGGAATCGAACCCCTATTACAAGATTGAGAATCTTGCGTGCTAACCGTTGCACCAATGGACCTTATGCATATATATTATACCATATTAGACTGTTATTTGTCAAGTATAATAAATACACCCATATTTACTAAAACTACTCTACAATCAAAACCCTTGTTTCTAAGGGTCCTAAAGTTAAAGATCCTTTTATATCACCTTCGAAAACAAGTTTCTCTTCCGGATAAAATTCACTTATTTTATATGACTTTTTATTCTTTAAACCAAGGGATTTTGCTGTGCTTTCCCATGTAATATCAATACTTTCTTTTGAGATATTGGTAAAAGTGACGGAAGCCTTTCCTTTATAATAATGTGAAATTGTTCGAACCAAAGGATATTTATTATTTGACTCCAAAGCAAAGTTTTGGAAGAATATCTCTTTTTCCGGAATGGGACTTGTAATAGTCACTTCTCTCATCATTTCCCCAAGGTTAAAAAACTTATAAGCTTTGTGTCTTGCCTTACAAGCTTCTTTCATATACTGTGCAAAATCCGGATATTGTTTATAATCTATATAGCCAAAGCCCCAGCCTAATTGATAGCCTTTTGAAAGAGCAACAGCCGTTTTGTTTATAGCAGGTAGAGCCTTTTCTTTTTCAAATTCATTAGGATAATAGTAAAAGCCAAAACTTTGAACATATCCTGAGTATATAACATTAGAAACGGGAGAATCATTTAAAGAAGGATCACATTCATTACAACGAAGCCAACCATCAAACAAAAATGGTTCTGAACCACCTTCAGAGGTAAATATAGCAGGCTCATTTAGGTGACTGTTAATTTCTCGGCGAACATCTTCCATGAAAGTTTTATATCCACCTATCCAATTATTTCCTCCACCTATTGGGTGGTTATGTTCTTTATTAAAACAGTTAATAGCTTGGGAAACACATATTTCATCTATATAGAAACCGTCTACACCTAAAATTTGAGTTATGTCTCCTAACTCTTTAAGCATAATATCTTTATAAGGAGTAATAGGACAAATAACCATATTTTCAGCACCTAACGCTTTGGCATGCTCCCACACCTCAGGTTCAAGTTCTCCTTTTTCATTTATAACCAAAATATCGGCTCCGTATTTTTTGGCAGTTTCAGAAAGATTTATATCAACCAATCTTCCGTTGGTATAAGGCACAACCTTTATACCTGCCTCTTGCATTTTTTCTATATCATTTTTAAACCTATCTATAGCAGGCAAATAATCGGGATAATGAGTATCAAAACTGTTTTGTGACCAGTAATAAACATGGGTTGCCACAGGCACATCCAAATATTTAGCAAAATTTATAACTTTATCTCGAACTGTATCATCAAGCCCTTCCCATCTTATCCACACAGGCAATTCTTTATACCAATCCGGAATATCTTTTCTTGTTTCTGTTAAACCTTTACTAAAAGGAATAAACTTATTCTCTATACCCCATTTTCTGTATTTCTTGGCAGCATCAAACCAATCACCCTCAATAGGAGATAAACAAAAATCATAATCTTGATTATAATCGTGACCGGGCTCACCCATATAGAAAGGATTGTTTCTGACATAGAAAATCATTTTACCACCACCATAGTCACCACCGGAGAAATATTTATCATATCCTTTTTTGTCATGGGTAGCCATATATAGGGTGGCATTATCTTTGGTCACAAAAAGCCATTGCATAGGCATGTAAATTGATGGATAGTGTGATTCAAAATATCCTGTAAATTTATCGTCAAATTGACCACCATATATCGGATAGGTCACACGTGAAGGTTGTGTAGCATCAATTCCTCCAACAATAGGATATTTAATTGTCCACAGACCATATTCATTATTATGAGATTTTATGCTCAAATTCCAAAGAGTGTCTTCTCCCTTTAATCTAACTGTTGCCAAAACATCAAAACCATCTGCCATATCCCCTACTTTTACATCTTTCCAAATGATTTCAAGTTTATTTGGGGTCTTTTTCACAGTCATACTTTCAGCATTTTCAGGCTTAAGTTCTAATTTTGTAGCCTCATCAGTGCCTTTTCTTATTTGAATAGACCAAATACAATCATCATATTTAGGAGAAACTATAAAATTTTTCTTTACCTTAAGACTGGTTATTTCAGAAAATACAACATTTTTTTCACCGGTTTCAATAAGAGATAAAGAAACATCTTTATTATTAAGAGTATAGATTTTATTCTGCGCATAACAACCTAAAGCAAAAAGACATAATAAAATTACTACCGGAATTCTTATCATTTTCATATCCTTTATTAAAATAAGGTGACTACAAAATGTAATCACCTTATTTGCGTTATAAAATTTACCAACTTTCGGGAATAAATGGGTTCTTTGTTGTAAGGCTTACCCAACCGTAAACAATAGAAGATTTTTCGTAACCGGCATGACCATCTGCATAACAAATGTTAACACCTTCACTATGACGACCATTGTTATAATCCGATAATTGTTCACCTGCCAAACTACCGTCACCGGCTATAACTGTTCCTGAACCGGGAAGATATTGACCTGCAAAACCTCTCCAACCGGTGATTAAATCAGGTTGATACCAATATGTGCTGTAATCATTAATTGCAACTACATTTGAAGGGCTCTTAACTCTTGCGGCCTTTACAGCTTTAGCACATGCGGGGAAGTTGGTGGCGTCCATATACCCCATTAATCTTCCGTTAGCACCGTAACCACCGTTTAAGGCTGCAAGTCTTTGTTGTTCTTCGTCTTGAGTTCTGTCAAATGTGTTCCAATGTGAAGGACAATACCACATAGCATAGTTTTTGATGTATGGGTTCAACAAACTTGGGAAATGTGCGGTTGTGACCCAAGGGTTACCCGTGTAGGTTAAGGGGTATGTTTCATGGTTGTCATCCACATAAAGCATAATAGCCGTTCCTATCTGTTTTAAGTTGGATAAACAACTTGTTTGTCTTGCTTTCTCTCTTGCTTGAGCAAATACAGGGAAAAGAATGGCAGCTAAAATAGCAATGATTGCTATAACTACCAATAACTCGATTAAGGTAAAACCTTTTTTGAACATTAGATTGTTCCTCCTAAGATATTTTTATCAATTAGTATAACAACTTATGTTATATAATACATACTAACTTGGTATACTAAGCCGATTTACAATAATATTATACCACTTTTAAAATAATTTGTCAAGTATTAAAGTTAATTTTATTGGTTTTCTCAAAAATTTAATATATTTTTTTCACAAATAGAGAATTTTACCAAAGGAAACGAAAAATCGTTGATTTTCCGGCTCATACTAAAAACTTTCAAAGGATTCCCGGAAAATTCCGTTTACGATATTTATAGGATTTGGGCAAAATTGTATTCTCAACAATCATTAAGAAAGACTAACTAAAATTTTCCTTTATAATCTCAGCCGGAACATAAATCTTTTTATATTCTTTTGAATTGGCTTTAATTAATTCTACCGTAATTTCGGCAATTTTAGAGATATTTTGTCTTCCCCAAGCCAATGTCATATTATTTTCCAAAATTATATCAGGTCTTTCATAGCAACCTATCATAACTTTCTTCTTTTCATTCAATTCTTCTTTACAAACTTCGTAAACATCTTTAAACATAAAAGAATTTATACACAAAAACCCTACTCTTTCATATTTACATAAATCATTTTTAACATATTCTCTTATTTTGGGCAGATCATCATAATATGATCTTTCACTTGATAAAACTTCATATTTTTGATTCTTTTTTTTCAATATCTCAGCAAAACCTTTTTGTCTTTCAAAGCTCACATTGGTTTTACCCCAACCCTCTATATCAATAACATAAACCTTATCAAGTTTTTCTTTGCAGACTTCCATAGCCAAAGCCTTTGAAGAGGATATATTATCGGTTCCCACATAATTAGCATTAATTCCTTCAATGCATCTATCCACAAAAACCACATTGGGATTAATTTCTATGACTTTTTTATAATAAGGAATATTACTTTCATAGCCGGAATAATAAAAAATAATGCCGTAAGAGTTCTTTTGGAGCAGTCTCTCTAAAATTTGCCTTTCCAAATCTTCATTTCTTTTATAAAAAGAAATAGTCATCTCCATTTCATATTTTTCAAGAGCTGCTTCCAATTCTTCAACTAAAGGGAAATACCAACCGCTTCTGTCCATTCTACGCTTAACATCAGTTCCCTGCATAACATTATAAACTTCCAAAAACTCTTTTTTCTTGGGAGCCACAAAAGAACCTTTTCCGTGATGAGAATAGATTAATCCTTCACGCAACAGTTCCTCAAGAGCCTTACGAACTGTAATGTCACTAACCCCATACTGCTTTATTATCTCGTTTCGAGAAGGAAGCTTGTAATGAGCCTCGTGGTCATCTATAAGTTTTTTTAATACAGATTTGATTTCAATATACTTGAACATAGTTTTTTTACTTCTTTTTACTTATTTTTATATTTTTTTAAAATAAAATCCCAAATCCCCTCAAAATCCCTAATTTTTTATTTAACGAAATATCTATTTTCGTGTCTCCTTGACATTCGTTCGTATTAGAACAAAATCCATAATGGCTTATGCCTTATATCTTTTGCCCTACTACACACTCAATACAGTCGACGACTACAAAACGATATTTCTTATAAAAAATTGTGCTTTTGGGTGATTTGTAATTTTTTTTAGTACCCCTCACGCAACAGTTCCTCAAGAGCCTTTCGAACTGTAATGTCACTAACATTATACATTTTTATTATCTCATTACGAGACGGTAGTTTATAATGTGGTTCATTATTATCTATTATTTTTTTTAATATTGATTTAATTTCAATATATTTGAACATTTTTTTTACTTCTTTTATATTATATATTTTTTTATTTTTTATCCTTAAGTCCTTCCAAAACCTTTGCATAAGCTTCAGGATCTAAGGGTAGATCTATTTTTTTATTCATTATGGTTGAATATATCATTGCATTGGCAAGTTCCACAGAATTTATTCCCTCTTCTGCGGGAGCTATTAAGGTTTTGCCCTCTCTTATGGCATCTATAACATTTTGAGTAATAATGGCATGCTGGAAAAGGTGAGGAACAAATTCTTCTTTATATTCATATACACCTTCGATTTCCGGATCAGCCCAAGGCTCAATGGTGGTTCTGTTAAATTCTGCAGTTCCTACTTTATTCTTAATAACCTTAATTATTCCGTCCTGAAATATCAAAAGCCCATTATCACCGGCAATTTCCAAATGAAATATTCCCGGAGCCTCTCCTGTGGTAGTAATAATATTTCCCACAGCTCCGTTAGGATAAAAGAGAGTTGCGTTTACATCATCTTCCACTTCAATAGGATGATATTTTCCAAATTCGCAAAAAGCACGAATGGCACAAGGCATACCACAAAGCCATTGAACCAAATCCAAATGGTGAGGCATTTGATTTAACAAAATACCACCACCTTCCCCTGACCAAGTGGCTCTCCAAGAGCCGGATCTGTAGTAAGCGTTGGTTCTATACCAATTGGTGGCAATTAAGGTCACTCTTTGCAATTCACCTAAAGTAGGTATTAACTCTTTTAATTTTATGTGTTGAGGAATGGTTCTTTGATTGAACATGGCTGAAAATACCACGTTCTTATCATCGTGAGCCTTTATAAGCTTTAAGCAATCGGCTTTATGAACGGAAATAGGCTTTTCAACTATTGTATGAATTTTCTTTGAAAGAGCATAAGCACCGATATATGTATGAGAATAATGAGGAGTTGCCACTATAACAGCGTCGATATCCCCTGAATCTATAAGTTCTTTGTAATCTGTGTAAAACTTGTAATTGGGGTGTTCTTTATGCTTTTCTTCCAATAAATCACAAATGGCAACAAGCTTTCCACCCGTCACTCTTCCCTCTTCAAAGTTTTCAATATGGCCGGTCCCCATATTACCGATACCAATTATACCAAAACGAACTTCTTGCATACTTATTTCCTTTATTTTTATTAATATAATTCCAATATAATTATATCATAAAATAATAAATAAATGCAAAAAAAAGACCACACTAATGTGTGGTCGTAGCAGATGTGCTATGTTATTCTATGTGATTATATTTTTTTTAATTTAATTCAGGTTTATTATATACAACATTATTATCTTTTGTAATAATATCAAATTGTGTTAAATCTTCAATTGTTAATTTATTGCTTTTTAGTTTATCTAATAATATATAAAATTCATCACGAGGAATTGCAATATAATCAAACAATAATGTATATATTTCTCCTGCAATATGTTCTACATGACTTTCAAAAGCAGCATTTTTAACAAGTGCGTTGTTATTATCTATTACATAATCTCTTAATTTTAATAATATAATAGTAATGTCTTTAACTAATTCATGTGTATAAATAAAAGTATTTTTATTTGCGTCCATTTTCTTGCTCCTTGTCGTGATATTCTTTTCTCATGGCAATAATCTTTTCATTGCAAATATTTATATACTTGTTATATAAATCTTTGTTATTGTATTTAGTGACTGTATATAATATATTCAAAGCCCTAATAAGTTTATCTACCATAGAATTAACATATGCAATATCTTCTAATCCATCTATTTCTAATGCTAATAAAACTCTATTGTGAATATTTGCATAATAATCTATCATGCTTTCGGTGTAATGAATATCTCGTTCTTCTTGAGACATGCCCGGAATCATTAAATCAAATAATGGCAGTGGGCGATGCTGCCGCCCATATATTTTTTTACACAATTCGTGATAATCATCATATGCTTCATCGTCATCACTTGGAGCCATGGCAGTAGTTATATGGTCTATATAAGCATAATATCTTCTTATATCAATATAATACAAACTCATTATTCCTTCTCCTTTCCGTTGTTAACAACAATATCAATTAATTTATTTAAGCGTTCTAACATATAATCGTCAATGAAATAACCATTATCATAATATCTGTCATCTTTCCAATTTTGACAGACTAAACAGTTTTTGTTTTTGCACTCGTCTTTATTCCAACATAAACCACTTTTCAATGATATTAAACATTTTTTCATTTCATTATAATCTTTTGCATAAAACTTAATCATTTATATCTCCTAATTTAATTATAACATAATAAAAATTTTTTGTCAACTTTGCACACTGGTTGCACACAAATAGATAAATTTAAGCACGAAATTTGTATTTATTTATATGTTAATATTATAAATAAAAGCGGAAATAACAATTTAAATTAATGGTCTTGCTGAGGTCAATAAGTTTTTTTTAGAATTTGCGTAGCAAATTCGTGTTTTTTTAAGAATTTCCCTAAAAATCCCTAAATTTTTCCGACGAAAAACGAGCACAATCCCTCGCTTTTAAATTTTGGTGACGCATAATTGTCTTAGCTCCCATTTTCTTCATAAATGGAACTTTAATAAATTAAAGCCCCATTTCTTTTGAAAATGGGGCTAATCCACCGGCAATTCTCCGAATTGCCTATTATTTGCTTTACAATTTTTTCTTATGCTGTTCAGTCGGAAATTCCTTTAAAAAATTGATCTTTTCGGTGCTTTGAAATTTTATGCTCTGTGCTTTATGAGTAAATTCTTAGTTAATAAAGTTAGGATTCTTAAGGTTCCTCTGAATAATTTTATCAACACGCTCGCGGATGTGGTCGGCGGCTGTATCCATAGATTGCAGATCTTGCCATACATAATCATATTCCATACCACAAATTGAGTGAAGGTCCGTTTCATTAATATATGGAGACATTTCACGAACACCGGAACCGTCAAAATCCTTCAACAACTCCTTATTATTGTCTTCTTGAGGGTATTTGGGATTAAACTCAGCTTTTTTGTCTATTTCCGGATTTGATATGGCACTCCAACCGTCAGCATAATCATTGACCAACATTTGATTTTCATCACTTAAGATATAAGCCAAAAACTCTGCTGCCTCTTTCTTATGCTTTGATTTTTTTGGTATACAAAAACATTTTGAATTTAGAAGATTATTTATACAAGGAGATTTTGGACAACGAACAGTCCCTATACGCACTCCCTTAGGATAATATTCTCTTAATTGCAAAAGAACATGACGACCGGAAAGCAACATTGCTACCTTACCGGCTGCTATAAGTTGACCGGCACCGCTTAAACCATTGGATGGTCCCATAACCGACAGGTCAGAAGATGTGGGCAATATCCTATCCTTTCTATGGAGATTTTCCCATTGTCTTAAGCCCATTTTTGCGTTTTCTTTGTCAATAATGCACTTCTTTCCATCAGGAGAGAAAATTCTTCCTCCATACATACGAATATAAAACTCGGAATCCACACCTGTGTCAAGACCTTTTGTGTTTACAACCTTTCTTCCGTTGACGGTTTTGTAAGTTGTTAAAGTCTTTGCCTTTTGATACATCTCATCCCAAGTCATATCATTGGTGGGATACTCTACTCCATATTTATCAAAAACATCTTTATTGAAATACAAAAGATAAGGACCGGCACTGTCGGGAATACCAAAAACTCTGGGATCGTCCTCTGCAATACGCATAAAGGGCCATAATTCAGGACGAACCTCTTTGACATTTATATTATACTCTTCTATGTAAGGAGTTAGGTCTTCCAATTGATTTAACCTTTGAAGCCTTCGGAAAGTGTCTATAGTATAAGTCGTCACAATATCGGGAGCAACATTTCCGGCAAGTTGGGTTAAGATAGATTGCATATCCGGATTAGGATCAATGACGATATGAATATTTGGATGAGTTTTCTCATAATTTTCAATAGTCAAATCTCGCAGGTCACTGGGATCCACACTCCACCTTATTTGAACAACATCCTTAGGAATAACATTTTTTGTAGCAAACAAGTATACACCTAAAAGAACTACCACTATAGCCGCAATATAATAAAGATAAACCTTTTTATCTGAACCCATTCATTATCTCCTGTTAATCACACCTATTAATATTATACCACTTTTTAGGGAATGATGTCAATTTAAAAAAAAAGTAAATGAATTCTAGGTATAAAAAAGGAGCCAATAGCTCCTATATCTTTGTTTTTCAAATCAAATTTGCAAGTATGCAAATTTGAAAAGCAGAAAGCAGACGGCCCCCCCATGGGAAAATCAAAGATTTTCCTCGTAGCCCCCCTAAAGCCCATTCCCTAAAAGTTTCGCAATTCGCAGGGCTTTTTGGGAACCCTTGGGCAGGGGGTTCATTGAGTTAAATTTGCAAGCAAATTTAATTACTGATTTCTGCTTTCAAATGAAAAATATTATAACCGGGACAGTATCTCTCCGGCATTACCTTGCAGAATATAGTTTATTCTTCTGTTGGCAACGGAAACATCTCTGTTAATTAAAATAAGTTTATCGCCCTTATAATAATTTATCAAACCTGCAGCGGGATAAACTCTCAGGCTTGTTCCCGCAACTATCATTACATCGGCATTTTGAATAGCTTCCACTGATTTGGTGACAGTATAGTCGTCCAAACCTTCCTCATACAAAACTATCCCGGGATGAATTATTCCGCTACACTTTGGACATAAACAAATACCATCTCCGGCTCTCAAATACTCAAAGTCAACAATATGACCACATTTAATACAATAATTTTTCTCATTTCCTCCATGAAGTTCATAAACTACTTTTGAGCCGGCTCTTTGGTGAAGGTTATCTATATTTTGAGTGACCACTGCTTTGAGTTTTCCTTCCCTTTCCCACTGTGCCAACTTCAAATGACCTTTATTAGGCTCTGCCGCCAACATAGGAGCTATTATTTTTTCTCTGTAAAATCTGTAAAAAACCTCAGGATTAGCCATAAAGAAAGAATGAGAAATAATCTCTTCAGGAGGATATTCATATTTTTGGTTGTATAATCCATCAGCAGATCTAAAATCCGGAATGCCGGACTCGGTAGACATTCCGGCACCACCAAAAAATACTATATTATTTGAATCTTTTATAATTTGTTTAACTTGCTCTAAAGTTTCCATAATTTCACCTTACTATTGATGTATATCTAATTAAATTATATCACATTTTAGGGTATTATTCAAATTTGAAGAGAAATGGCGATTTTTAATAATATTCATTTGTATTTAATTCAAAAATATGGTATAATAAATTATAGATTGCAATAATATTATTTAATGGAGTTTACAATGCCGGCTGAAGTTAATTATAAAGTAAAATTTACAGAAAAATACTTTAAATCCAAAAATTGTGATTTTGATATAGATAAAGTAGATATTGTAGTAAAGAATTCCAAAAAACAACCCATATTATATATAGAATCAAAAAACTATATATTCAATGAGCAAGATAAAAGAAAAGCTTTAGCCCAAATAATATTAACCGATAAAAAACAAACAAAACAATTAACCAAGGTTGCCCTAATATTCAAGGACAAGGAAAATAATGACAATCTCATAGAAATAGATTGCAGTGAGGATTCCATTCTTCACAACAATGATTTTAACTGGGACAAAGAAACACCCAGCAATCCCACAAAAGATGCCATAGACAGAATAAACGACAGAATTCATGGTCATTTAAGATATTATAAAAATGAAGAAATCAAAGATTATTTTAATGCATTACAGGCAGGGAAATCTACAGAGATTAATATCACAAAAGATAATTTTATCACCATTTATAAAGAATGGAAAAACGAGATAAAATTTAATGAAGAAATAAAGAACGAGCAAGATTTTATAAATTTGTTTATTGTAGATATTTTAAACGGAACCAAATATGAAAACGAAGAAAAAGACAAATTAATAGATACAGGTTTAACCATATCCGGAACAAGAATTGATAACTATGAAATAAGGAAAGATGATTCTAAAAAAGAGATTCTGTTTCTATACAAAGGAAAAACCATTTCCGGTTGGACTGTTTCCGATATTGACAAATATAATGACTTTTGGCGAAAATACAAACGACCTCCCCAAAGAGATGAATTTATTCAAATATTGGAATTACACAGTAAACTATACAGCGATAAATACAGACGAACCACAGGAAGTGAATATACCCCCTATTCTTTTGTGGAACTGCAAAACAAGAAATTAAAAGAATTGGGTTATAACATGGAGGATTATATAGTTTTTGACCCTTGTTGCGGTGTGGGCAATTTACAAAATGATTTTGGAAAAGACTATAAAAATAATTGTTATATGTCCACATTGGAACAGATGGATGTGGATGTGTGCAAAACCAAAGGGTTTGAGAATGTTGTCAAATTTGATTTTTTGACAGATGACACTTATCCGGTTTTTAAATATAAGGGGACAGATAAAACCATAAATGAGATATGTGAAGCGGAAAACAAAAAACTTATAATTATTATGAATCCCCCTTATCAAAATTTAAAGGGACATAAAGACAATTTAGCCATAGAATTTTTTAATAAATGCGTCCGACTTCAGCCACAAACAATAGTTTTTTATTATATGACAGAAAGTTTTTTAAGAGATGAAGTAGATAATTATATTAAATCTAAATATAAAATTGTGTCCCATGTTTTCAGTAACGCTCAAGAAACATTTTTATTATCAAACTGGCCTATAAGTATGGTTATATTTGATAAAAACAAAGGAAAAGAAATTGATTTAAGCAATATAGAAGCAGAAAGATATGAATTAGATAAAGCAAGTGACAAATTAGTTTATGTTAAAAATTATTGTTATGATAATAAGAGACCTAATTTAATAGACGAAATTGATAAAAAAATAAAACAATATTCTACAGGTTCTATTTTAGGAAATTATAGTTATATGGATTATACAATTAATTTAACTAATAAAGATTCTAAAAATCCTAAAAAAATAACCTTGAAAAATTTGGAATATTGTCTTTTGTCAAAAGGGATTGATTTTAATACTCATAATAAATATTTTGAAAGAAAACAATATGTTTACAAAGGGACAATAAACAAAATACCAAAAGAATTATATTCAGATTCAATTTGTTTTGCTATATTTTATAAATGTTGTGCTTTTACAAATAAAGGACATAAAAATTTTATAATGCCATTTACAGCTTCGGAATTGGGATGTAATACTAATGATTTAAATGTTTTGTTACCGGAAACCACAGGTGATTTATTTAATCAAGATATAGTAGAAGAGCCTTTTGATTTTCGAGAATTTCTGAAAAAGTTTGAATTTTCACAGGAAGCGAAGGATTTATTTGAGGCAAGTTTGGAAATATTTAAATATTATCATAATAATACGGAATATACAGACAAAGACTGGAACGATTCGTTTTATGATATTACCAATGCAATTATGGGTAAAGACGCATCTGATTTTAAAGAATTAGACACAGAAAATGATACTCGTATTAATAAAGTAAAAACCACAAAAGGAACAAAAGGGTTTAGCAGAAAAACAATAAAATATGCTGTAAATTCAAAATATCTCCCCATATTCATTGACTTTTTTGACAAAAGGGATATATTGGCAAGAAAAATCAATAAACAACTTGTAGACAATGGTCTTCTCTTATGGGAAAGAGAAAATATATATTAACTACAAAAATAAGAATATTAAAGGCTGTCAGTTGATTATTTAGTCACCGAAATATCCATCCCCCTTCATATATTCAAGATGCCACTCCCCAAGCTATCGCTTAAGGAGAACAGAAATAAACATTTCAAAAAAAACTCCCCCTAAAACCTAAGGCTTAGGGGGGGTATTTTCTTTTTTTATCAGTAAATAACCGCTTCCTCGTGACCTGTTTCTGCGGATTTGTAAATAGCGTCAATGATTCTCATCATTTCAACACCGTCTTCTATTGTAGTGGAACATTGCTCGCCCTTATCAACACACTCAAGGAAGTGTTTAAGTTCATTATAATGACCGTGAGGACACTTTATGCTCGTAGATGAATATAGGTGAGTATCACCGTCCATAGTAAAGAGCTTTATGGTATTTTCCTTAGAAAGATCCCATATAAAACCACCTTTATCACCAAGAACTTTTATATCAAAAGTATCATCTGTTTGAGCTGCCCAGCTATTTTCAAAAGCCATAATTGTTCCGTCTTCGTATCGAAGCTGACCAGCAACCAAATCATCAACATCAAACTTTCCGTTTTCATAATCAGGACATCCCCAGGTAGAAGTGCATAATTTTTGCTTTCCCCAGCAATCATTAACATATCCGCTTACAGTTTTAACTTTTTTTAAACCCGTTAACCAGTGTGTCACATCTATAATGTGAACACCACAGTCAGCCAAAGTTCCCCCACCGGCAAATTCCTTTTGAGTAAACCAAGATCCCCAACCGGGAATACCATGTTGTCTAAAGAGAGATGCTTTAGAATAAATCACATTTCCTATAACACCGGTGTCTACCTGTTTTTTAAGCCACATAATATCATCTCTGAATCTGTAGCAAAAAGCCATAAGGACAGTTTTCTTAGCTTCCTTTTGAACATCTATGACCTTGGCAGCTTCTGTTCCGTTAACACTCATGGGCTTTTCGCAAACCACATGTTTTCCGGCTTTTAGAGCATCAATCATCATAGGAACATGAAGATAGTTAGGTGTGCAAATATCAACAGCCTCAATTTCAGGATCCTTTAACATATCCACAAAATTCTTATAAAACTTTTTTACACCATATTTTTCTTGATGTGCTTTTCCTTTTGGTATGTCTATATCACAAATAGCGATAGGCAAATTATTTAACTTTTCATAACATTCCGTGTGGCACTGACCAATACCACTTCCTACAACACAAACATTGGTCTTTTTCATAAAGAACTCCTTAATTATCACTATTTATATTATATTACAATTAAACTATAAATAGCAAATTTATAAAACACTGTCTAAGAAATGCATAATATTTCTACCAGCGTCTTAATTTTAAGGGATGTATACAAAATTTAGGCTACAGGCCCCCCGTCTTTATTATAATCAAAAATAGAAAATCAAAAATCAAAAAAAATATGTGCTAACTTTTAGGAGCAACTGAAAAGTTTAGAGCCAGATAATTTGATTATTGATTATTTATTATTGATTTTAAAATAGGGGGCAAAGCGGCGTCAAGATATTTTAGTGACGTCTACAAGATTTAAAATTCCATCCCCCCGTCATTTTCTACGAAAATGCCACCCCCCAAGCCTACGGCTTAGGGGGACAGATTCTGCTTTCTGTTTTTAAATTTGCATAGTTGCAAATTTAAGGATTAACTCCGCACTGATAATTAAGTATAACCAAAATCACTCCATCTGCAGGTTTAATTTTCAGAGATTTAATATCAACATTTCGCTCTTCTTCTTGGAAACAGTCAATATTAGGCTTTATGATTTGAACATAGTTTTCACAAAGTCCCAAGGCACCAAAATCTATATCCAAAGCCACAATTTCTTCATTTTCAGCCCAAGATGCGACAGAAATTATGGTATACCCCTTGCCTTTGTAAGCTGTGGCATAGATATGTTCTTTATTGGTTTTCACCACCGGGTTATCTTCCCAATAGCCTTTGATTTCAGTTTCTTCAAGCTTATAATCGTCCCAAAACTTTAGCATAGGCATATAGGAATCATTTTGTCTTCCGGTCATGGAATAAAGCATTCCTCTATACTTATTTCCACCGGTTTCATAATTTAGCATTTCACTATACACACCAAAAGGAATTCCGCTTATTTCCGTAAACCAATAATCGCTTGGCAAATCATAATCAAACATCTCCCCTATCCACAAAGTTGTCATATAAGGCAAATGCTCCTGTGTATTATTGAGAACATTACTTTTCCAATTTTCATAGTCATAATTATTTCCTGAGTGATAATTAATTCTGTAATCTTTGGAGTTTTTTGCCATAACCTTGGCAATTCTTTTCATAGTTTCTCTGTTATATCCGATTCCGTCCAAATAAAGTCCGTCAATGCCTGTTTTTTTCATTATGTAATCCATTCCGTTTACATAATAATTCATCCATCTGGATATATATTTGGTGCTTATAGCTTGACAATGGTCCTCTCCTAAATTACAATACCAAGCAGGAACATAATCACTTTTGCAATGTTCATAAACCCAAGGGTGCCCTCCCCCCGATCCGTCTTTTAACACGGCAGCTCCTGTGGCATCATAGATAATTCCGCTTTTAGAATATATTTCATCCCCTAATGACCTAAGAGCCCATATCTCATAACAGTGATTACTCATTTCTCTGCATGTATAATAGAGGTTTATCTTATAATCAGTTGTTCCTTCACCCTTAAACCATTCATCTTTAGGTGCAAATCTTCCCAAAAGATTACCTTCAAATGTAGGGTCAAGGCTTGCCATACGTTCTTTTGAAGAAGGGGTGTTAGGCACATCTTTTAACCCTTCTTGAATTTGTTTAAGTTTTGAAACGGATCGGAAGGGATAATTGATATAAGGGTTCACATCTCCTGTTGCATGATGAATATGAACAATATTTGTTCTCGGTTGACCGGGAAGCCCTATTCTGTCTTCATAATGATGCTTGTTATCAAGATCTTTAAAAGGAGTTATCAATAATCTAAAATCAAAATCGCAAGTTTCCCCTGTTTTTAAGGTCATCTCCCCGGCTTTAGCTTCCAAAATAAAATGATTATTTTCTTTATATGCTTTAAATTGGCCCTTGTCTTCATTCCACCAACCTTGAGGATAATCTTCTTTAGGTATGGGTGGAGCTACATAATAATTATCACCTTTTGTGTTTAATCTCAATTGAAGCCCGGCATTATAGGTTCCTGCCCAAGCCATGTGGGCGGCGTCCTTACCGGTCCATTTCCACTCTACACTATCGGGAGCAAAACCTCCCCTTTGAGCAAGTCCCATAAAATACTTTGCCACATCAGGGCAAATTGACACTTTTAAAGTAGCATCTGCTATTGTATCGCATTTTGCACTCAAAGAAAGTTTATAATTCAAATATCCGTCAAACTCTAATCTTGGGTTAACTTTCAAAATAAACCTATCATTTTCAAGAGCCCAAAGAGTTTCATAAGCACCCTCATTTACAACTATAACTTTTTTATCTTTACATTCCCAAGGCAAAGAGTCATTTGAAGGGGTAAATATAATAGGTTCTGCCAAAATATCTCTTCCGTGAGATTTTATTTGAGAAGGAAAACCTATAGAATTAAATTCAATTTCTCTGTTAAGAATAAAAGCCTTATTGCCTGTAACCTTGATGGGTGTGTAAGGGGGAATAAGAGTATCATCAATGGCAAGGGATGAGTCAAGCCAAGAAAGTCTGCTCATTCTCCACAGATCCCCTACTCCCTTATCTTCTAAATACTCACCTTGAATATTTATGGTTAAGTTGATTATCTTATCGGGTATATTTTTACCGAAAACCTTAATTATTCCTTTATATGAAGAAGTAGGATTAGGCGGAATTTGAACATAAACCCATAAAGGCTGAACCTCTCCTTTGGGAACATTTATGGTTTTGGTAAAAGGACGACCTAAATAATCCTTTCCACCCATATTTATACAGTGAAAATCAGAAGCTTTAATGTTTCCGAAATCCCCAAACTCAAGCTTTAAATCTTCAATATCTTTAAGTGCCAAGACACCTACCTGAAAAGTCCAAATTTCATTGGGCTGAGCTGTGCCTGTAAAATCCAAAACTTCCCCTGACTGATACCACATATAAGGCACAGTATCTCTCATTTTTATATGGTTAATTCTATCTGTGGCAAAAACCATATAACCAGAATGACCTTTGGTTAAAGAAGCATATTCTTCACTCGTTACAGGCACTTCCATAGGATACATAGAGTCAAATTCACTCCTTGCCTCTATGCCTATAACTTGAGCCTTAGGATATTTATCAAAATCTTTTTCATCAATTAAAACCGGTTCCGGAACTAAAACTTCTTCAAAAACAGGTCTTTCATCTTTCAATAAAATAGGATTGGGACTGTTATCATCAATAGGTTTTAAGTGGTCGTTGTATCCTGCTCTAAAATAAGAAGTTTTAGGAATAAAGAAATCTCGAGGCTGATTGAAAGGCAAGTAATATACATAATAAAAGCCACACTCTTTGGCTTCAAATGCTATTTTTCCATATTCTTTGCCTACAAATATAGACTGAACAGGAACTCGCTCTCCTTGCTCATTTTCCACAATAACCATTTTAATTTCAGGATTTTCGTCATGCCTTCTCCAAGGGATAAAAGCAGTGACAATATTATCACCTGTGTCTAATACTTTTAAAACAGCCCTGTGGTTTCCGTGTCCGTCCACTTTCCATGATCCCACAGAATAATTTAGTATTTCCATAATATTTCCTTTATCTTACTTTTGAGACCTTTATATCATCCACCAAAACGTCCAAAACAACACCGTTTCTTATAATAATATTCTTTGTGCTGATACCTGATGTGAATCTGAATTTAATCTCGGTCCAGTCAGGATATTCCCCTTTTGCGTCAATGTATGACATATCTTGGTTTCCCCACTGATCGGAGCAAACACCGAAAACAGCATCACCTTTAACGGAACCCTTTATTTTCATAGAAAGTTCATACTCGGCGCCGGGCTCCACATCTACAGTTTTAGTCATAAGGGAGTATGTGTCAGGGATTTCGGAATCGGAGTATAGGTAGAGAGCGTTGGAATTATTAATTCCGTAGCCTTCCGCAACTTTCAGTATGGGAGCCCCCTTGTGAATAACCTTCCACAAATCCGGGTCTCCTTCACGCATAGAGTCAAAGTTCTCCCTAAGAATAACCTTTTCGTCGGAGAGCTTAAGGCTCTCTGCTTGGTCAATAAGCTTCAAAACTCCCAAGTTATGAGTGCCTTTGTCATGAACAATATTTATGGTAAATCTTTCCATATATCGCCTTGGTGTGACAGCATCATCATCATTAAGAAGAATATCATAGAACATTTCCTTTCCCGGGAAAGGCTTTCCGAATTCGGCTTCATACTTAGCCCAAGGTATGGCAAGCTCATAGACAGCTTCTCCTTGACTGAGTTTAATACTCAAAGGAATATCCTCTTTAAGTCCTTCACGAGAGGGATCAGATGCCATATCCATATAAATTTGAGGACCTTCAGGAGTGTATGCCATACAATATTCATAGAATTTCTTGGGAGTTTCAGTAGGAACGAGAGCAAACTGAAGGGAGTCCTGCATCCAAGTGGAAGCTCCTGTAAGACCTTGGTTAAAGGTTTGGTCCTTAACTTTGGCAGCCATGTAGAGATTGTCTTCGTCCCATTTATAGTAGACCGTTCCGCTTAAGTCTTCCGGGCTCCATGCACCACCGAAGGAATTGTTTGTATAATCAATTTTATTAAGATGGAGAGGGAGAGCGTCAGCCCAGTCGGACAGATCTCCGTCTATGTTAATGGGAGAGATAGCTTTTGTTGCGACAGAAAAATCACAGGAGAAGTCCACCCTGCCGGTCATACCGTTGTCAAGCCTTATTTCCGCATACATATCATAGTTTTGGATATTGGAAATATTCTCGTTTACGGACATTTGACAATTAACAGTCTCATCGGGACCTAAATTCTCAAAGCCAAAGGAGCCTAATATGCTTTTATCACTTGTAAGACATATAATAACCTCTCCACTGTGGGTTTTGGAATCCACATTTTTAAGGTTAAAGGACATAGGCGTATCTGTTATAAGTCCTGTCATGGGTATTTGTGTTAAGATAACGGGAGCGAGAAGGGTGATCTCATTCATTACTGCATAACCCACACGAGAAGGCTTTCCGCCTATGTCGGTTTTGGTTATTATTTCAAAATCTTTTGAAGTGCTTGAGGCAGCAGTTATCTCAAAATATGTAGTTTCACTCTTGCCGGGTTTGAGACTGACCTTTTGCACCTGAGGCTCACAAGTCCAACCCTCAGGCAGTTTAAGAGAAACATTAGCAACAGTGGCTTTATTGGCATAGTTGTTTACACGAGCCTCTACTCCGGTTGCCTTGCCGGGAACGAAGGATAGTTTCTCGCTGAAACTCTTTCCATCCTTGTCCTTCGTGTAAAGATATGTCCAAACCTGCTTCTGCTCCTCAAAGAGTTTTTTATTGGTCTTTGTGTCTGAAGTGATAAAATTATCTGTAGCCCAAAAAGCCAATATTTTTTGAGCGTTTCTGATATTTTTCTCAAAAGGAGATTTCTCCTCAATGGCAAAAAGCCTTTCATATTCAAGGTTTTCAAATTGGTGAAGAGCCCATCGCAGACGAGGGTTATCTGTATCGTTAAGACGAGCATCCTCGAGAGCTTTTTTAGCTTTGGTAATAAAAGCTTTTGCCACAGACTCCTTGTCAGCATCCTTGGGAATATCTTCATATCTTGCAGATACCATAAGAGCCTTGAGCAAATGGAACTGTGCCGCAGAATCATCACTATACCTGTTAAGAAGTAAAAACATCTCTTCTGCACCGGTGTCATCCCCAAAATTAAATCCCGTCAATTTTTCATATCTTGCAAGTTCTTTTAATACAGAATCTTTGTAAGCTTCTTTTAAAATATTATTGTCTGCCCCATAGATATAAATAGGACTGTCAGAAAGGACAACAGAGTCTCCGTCAGTATTCACAGGATTTCCGTAAAGATCTAACACTTTGGAATGTTTTATGGGATAATTTACTTGTCCATTCAAATTCCAAGCTATGACAATAGGATCGGCACCCAATTTTTCGTAAACAACTGCCCAAGTATATCCCTCTTTTGTCAAAAATCCCGCATATCTGTAGCCTTCGAGAAGTTTTGTCATATTGTGAACAGCTACAAGAGAAGAAGTCCCCTGCTCGTTGGCATAGATACCAAAATGTCCGTCCCAAGAGTAGAGACCGGGTTTAAGGTAACCGGCAGCAATTTGAATAAGGAAATGACGAACTAAGTATTTGGCACGAGTGGTGTCAGGAATAATATATCCGTCCCCACCTATAGAATAACCAAACTCTGTGGACCAAAGCTCTTTGAACCCACCTATACTGTCTATGAAATTAATCATATTTTGACCTTGGTCGTATACACCCCACTCTTCAGGTGAAGATGTGACAGTGTAAGGGTGAGTGATAATAAGGTCAAAATATTTGAATAAATCTCTTTTTTTCTGGAGCTCAAACCAGGACACGTCCACGAAGGCTGTTCCCGAGTTTCCTATAAGAGCGGTGCTGTCGTTCTTTCTGATACCCGCCGCCCCGTTTCTGGCAACTTCCGTGTATAATAGTTTATTGGCACCGTTGTCCTCGTTTCCAAGCTCATACCAATGGAGAATATCCTTACACCCCTTGGAAATGTTATCAAATAAGGCTCCGTAAGAAGTAGCAAAGTCAAGGTTCATTATGTCTCGGAACGATGGCTTTGGCTCATAAAGCGTCATGAGAAGAAGAGTCTCAATGCCTTTGTCAAGGTATGACTGAGTATAATCTCGAAGTGTTTTGACATCATATTTTCCTTTTTCAATTTCTATGTTTTCCCAATTTCCACCAAAACCTCGTATCCATCTTGCTCCCGCATCTCTTCCTTGCTCCGGTGTGCATTGCCAGAACACTCCACCCCAATATCCTGTCTTGGTGAGATATTTTTCAAGAGCGGGAGAAAGTCCCACACCGGCGCGTTCGGAAAGATGAGTAAAACTCTGAGATTTGGACATTATAGGTCCTTCACCATCAGAAAGAGTCCAATCCACTCTGTATTGACCATAAGGCACATTAAAGGTGACAGATTTCTTTTCCGTCTGCCCGGCTGCCACTTGTCCCATATCTAAAGTTTTTTCGTCTGTAAGTTTATCAAAACCATCATAAACTTTAAAATGATATAAGAGTCCCGGGACATCAGTTTGGGAAAGATTATTGGCATAAACCTCCATCTCAGGAAGAATACCCCAAGATTTATTATATATATCATCTTTTATATGTAGAGTGTTTAGTATCGATTCCCTTGGAGTAGCTTCCACAGTGACAGATATGTCATCAATATACATCTCCCCTACTAAAGGCGAACTATTCCCTTCTACAGCTATGCCAAAAAGTGACATAGGCATATCCTTTTTCCGATTTTTGTCCCCACTTTCCCAAGCAGGACCTTCACTGATAGGAACATTTATGTGTTGCCACCCGTTATTGAAATTATTAAGTTTAATTCCCCCCATATATATTTCACCGGATGTGTCTTCTGTCCATATATTAAGGTATGTATCTTTGTTTTCAACAGTGATATAAGCCCAAAAATCCACAGCCTTGATTGTTCCAATAGTTTCTTTATGACAAAAGAAATTGGCAAAACCTGAAGCCGGTTCATCCTGTTTGGTAAAGTCCCAAACCCACTTCATAGCCCCTTTCCCTTGGTGAACCGTAGAAGTATCAAGCCCCACATCAGATGAAATCTTATTATTGGAGTTCCACCAATAGAACCCCAACGAATCCCCCTCGAATTCAAATAATTTGTAGTTAATTTCTTCAGCAAACAAAGGCATTACACTCAGTATAACAACAAATAATAAAATGATTTTTCTCATACTTACCTCATAATAGATGAAAATATATATATTTCCAAAATATAGTGTTAAATATCAGTCACTCTATATACAGAGTAGACATTATTTTTTTAGTGGTTTTTATTACCACTAATTATATATCATAAATATAAAATTACAAAGGACCAAAAATATCAATTTTTCGCAAGAAATTGCGAATGCAGTTGTGGACCGTAGACGCGGAGCAAAATGTCATTTTTCAATGCATTAATCATTAATAAGATATTATTTTGTAAGAATCGCCTGGAAGATACAAAAGGAGACATTTCATTAAGTAAAAAAATACTTTTGGGCATTTGAGATTTTATTTTAAGCAATAATCACTTAAATATAAGATTTAACAATCAATAATAATTTTAAATACCCATAATTAATATACCATAAACTATCATATTTGTCAAACTTTTAAATTAGTGCACAATTCTCTAAATCACAAAAATGTAGTAATTTATGCAACTATTTTGATTTTCTATTTTTGAATATAAAAAAAACGCTCCCATGTTGGGAGCGTATACAAACTAAGCAATATCTGTTGGGTCAAAGTCTTCGGAACGGTTAGCTGACCATTCGTCCTCTTTCTCATCATCGGCTTTCTTAAGTCCTTTCAAGAACGGTGCCTTCAATACCCACTTCCATATTGCGTCTACTATATCATATACCACCGGAATAACCAGCAAGGTTAGGAACATAGATACACACAAACCACCGATAACCGCTATAGCCATACCACTTCTAAGCTCTGAACCCGGAGCTTGACTTATAGCCATAGGCATCATACCACCAATCATAGCTATGGTGGTCATCATAATAGGCCTCAATCTTGCACATCCCGCATTTATAAGGGCCTCGTGTTTTGTAAGTCCCCTCTGCCTACAGGTATTGGTATAGTCACACATCAAGATGGCATTCTTAGTTACCAGTCCGATAAGCATTATCATACCTATCATGGAAATCATATTAAGCTGAGTTCCCGTTATATACAGTGCCAGCAGAGCACCAACCATAGCTTGAGGAATGGTAAAGAATATAACAAGTGGCGTCAGCAATGATTCAAACAGAGCACACATCAAGAAGTATGTTAAGAACAAAGCTATTGTCAGAGAAGTAAGCATATATCCAAAGTTCTCTGCCATATCCTCTGAGGAACCCGTTGTGGAAATGGTCACACCAACAGGGAGTTTTATTTTAGCTATCTCCTCATCACATCTTGTCTGCAAGTTACCTAAGGAATATCCCTTACCAACGTTACTTGAAATAGTGATCTTTCTAAGTCTTGATTCTCTTTCAATCTTGTTTGGAGCATAACCGTCAACTATATCCGCAATATCTTTGGCATATATAGGTCTACCATCTTTATTTGTGATAATTACATCGGATATTTGCTCAACGGTTGATCTATCCTCTTTCCTATATCTGATATTAATATCATATTCGGAACCGTCTTCTCTGAACTTGGTATCAGTATTACCTGTATAGGCTGTTCTCAAAGCACTACCTATACCGGAAACAGACAATCCCATATCTGCAATTTTATCTCTTCTTATCTTTAACTGCTTTTCAGGAGTTCCCGGTTTGTAAGAAATATCTACGTCAGTCACACCTTCAATCTTTCCCATAGCATCGGAGACTTGCTCTGCAATTGCGTAAAGGTTATCCATATTAGTGCTTCCTTGAACCTTATAGGCTACACCATTTCCTTCGGATCCTCCACCACCCATACCTTGAGCGGTTATTGTCACATTAACAGGACCGGAAATGGCCGCCACCTTCGCATATAAACCATTTATAACATCTGCTATAGAAACACCCGGTCTAAATCTCTTATCCCACATATAGCAGTTTATGGCGGCATAGTTATCACCGGTTTCACCACCAACACTTCTTGTAGAAGTAGAACCCACTGTGGTCACGTATGCCGGGTTAAGTTTTACCTTTTCTTTCTTAAACCAAGAAATAGGGTTATAAATCAAGAATTCCTTATGTTCCACCTCTTTAGGTTGCAAATAAGGAATATCTGCCACAACCTTTTCGAAATCTCTCATAACTCTGTCGGTTTCATCCAAAGAAGTTCCTTCGGGAGTTCTAACGGTTATACTAAACTGACCTTGGTCCAAATCCGGGAAGAAGGAAACTTGCAAAGGAAATCGAACAGTGAGCAAAATTGCCACAGCCACAATTGTATATATAACCGGGGCAAACTTATCCGGTTGGGTAAAGATAGCTATAACACAACAAACTATGGTTATAATACCTAAAGCTATTCTTCCCGGTGTCAGGAAGGGGCTTGTCAATTGTGTCACAATAAAAAGCATACCCATACCAATCATTAAAGTGGTAAACTTATTGCTCAAGGTCCATTCCACAACTCCTCTATATGCGTTGGTTATGGCTTCAATAGCATATTTAAACAAGTCCATAAACTTGTTAAATCCATAGTTTACTCTATCTAAAAATCCCGCTTTGCCTGACTTAACTCTACTCTCAAGTTCTTCAAGCTCTTTCTCTGTTTCTGATTCTTTCTTCATCCACTTAGAAGCAAGCATAGGGGTCAAGGTGAAGGACATCAACAGTGAGAAACCTACAGCTATGGCAATGGTTACACCAAATTGTCTCATAACTCTTCCTACCAAACCACCCATAAAGGCAATAGGCAAGAACACCACTATATCTACAAGAGATATGGCAACAGCGGCAAAACCAATCTCAGATCTACCATTAACCGCAGCATCCACAACTTCCTCACCCTTTCGAAGGTGTCTTTCAATGTTTTCCAAAACAACGATGGAGTCATCCACCAAGATACCGATTACCAATGCCAAAGCCAAAAGTGACATGGTATTTAGTGAAAACTTCATTGCACTGATAGGTCCGTAAGTAGCAAAAAGGGATGTAGGAATAGCAATGGAAACAATAAAGGTTCCTCTTATGGAGTGCAAGAACAACAGAACTATGATAACAACTATAACAATAGCTTCTCCTAAGGTCTTGTTAACCTCAAAAATAGAGGTATCAATAAATTCAGAAGAGTCGTTTATCATAACCAGCTGCGCACCGGAGGGAAGAGATTCCTTATTCATTTCTTCCATCATCTTTCGCACATCTTTAGCTACAGCAACAGTGTTACCTTCAGTAGACTTGGTTATAGAAAGCATAACACAGTCTTTTCCGTTAACTCTGGTATACTTAGTCTTTTCTTTTATATCATCAGTAATAGTCGCAAGGTCTTTAAGGTAGAAAGATTGACCTTGACGATTGGAAATTTTAACCTGTTTAATATCGTCTATATTGGTAAACTCACCTGTAGATCTGATCGCGTAGGAGAACTTGTCTCCTCGCAAAGTTCCCGCAGGCACATTCAATGTGGCAAGGGACAAAGCTGTGCTTAATTCGCTCATACTGAGGTTGTAAGCGGTCAATCTGTTGGCATCAACATCAATGTGAATCTCTCTTTCATCACCACCGTTTACGGAAACTTCAGTTACACCGTTAATGGTAGCAAGCTCATCTTTTATTACCTTATCCGCAAGTCTTCGAAGTTCCTTTGAAGGGAGAGTTCCATTCAAAGCCAAGTTCATAATCGGGAACGAAGAAGTGTTTACCTTCATAATAACAGGTTCATCCGCATCGTCCGGAAGAGACCTTTTGGCAACGGCTACCTTATCACGAACATCCGCCGCAGCGTCTGCTGTGTTGGTTCCCAGCCTAAACTCCAACATAATCATACCCATACCTTCAATAGCTGTTGAAGATAGAGTTTTAAGGTTTTCAACACCGGCTACATTTTGTTCAATAACCTGGTTGATTTGTTGTTCAATTTCATCAGGACCTGCACCAACGTATGAAATGGTTACAACTACATAAGGAACATCAATGTTAGGAATAAGTTCCTTACTCATATTTCTCTGGCCCATAACACCAAAGAAAATAAGAGCCAACACAAACATACATATAAAGATTGGTCGCCTGATAGCAGTAATGGTTAAACCCATAAATATCTCCTATATAAACACACAAAGAAAACTACATTAATAAAAAGCAAAACTTGTTGACTATAACCACCAAAGCCAACCTTAAAAATCAAAACCGGTCAACATAAGTGGTGAAAATCAACACATAATTATGCATTGCACATTATTAAATCAATCTGCAAATTTAATTTCCGCTTTCCTTAGCTATCTCTTCAGCTGATTCTATCTTAATCTTAGTTCCGTCGGAAAGTGAAGCTATACCGGAGGTGGCTATTTCTTCATTTCCTTTCAGTTCACCTGCCTTCAAAGGCACGATTTCAGCGTTTTCAAGATATTTTGAAACGATTTCTATATTAACTTGTTTTACTTTATCACCATCAACCACAAATATGGAAGTAATACCTTGGGAAACTTTAATAGCAGCTTGAGGAGCAATAATAACACCATCATGTCTGTTAGTATTAAGCAAACCATCGGCAAACATTCCCGCTTTTATGGCGGTAGTGGCATTTGTTAGTTTTATCTTTACGGAGTATCCTCTTGTGGAAGCATCAGCCACAGGATAAATAGCAGCTACCTTTCCTGTAAAGTCCTGACCTTTAATACCGTCCAGGGTCACATCCACGACTTGACCTATCTTAACATTATCAATATCAATTTCTGATACATTGGCAAGGTAATACATATCCTTAACAGAAACTATCTCACCTAAGGAAGTGCCGGCAGAAACAGTCTGTCCGGGATCCACGGTTCTGGTAGAAACTATACCGTCCACTTTTGAAGTTATAAGTGTATTTTTGAGATTATCTCTTGCTATATCAACTTGGGCTTGAGCGGAATCTATGGATGCCTTAATCATTTTTATACTTTCATCTTTCATGGCAACCTGAAGAGCATTAGACTTGGCTTGTCTCAAATTCTCTTGTGCAGTTTGAACACCTAACTCAGCCTTTCGGATTTCTTCATCTCTACCTTGGTCTTTTAAGAGAGAGAGTTGTTCCTTTGCAGAGTCAAGAGCCTTTTTATTCACGTCAGCTGCAAGTTTCATGTTTTCATAATCACTAAGGGATACGGCACCTTTTTCGTAAAGACCTTTATATCTTTCCGCATCCTTTTGAGATTTATCATAATTATATTGGGCAGAATTAACTGCATTCTCCTGTTGAACTATCTGTTGGTTTCTGTATGGCAATTTTGCCAGTTTTAAACTTTCCTCTGCGGACTTAAGAGCTAACTTGGCATTTTGAACTCCCGCATCCGTTTGAACAACTGTGTTTTGTTTATCAACAATAGCTTGTGAAAGAGAAGCCTTTTGTTGGTTAAGAGCCATTTGAGCTTGTTTTAGGGCATCTCGATAAGTATCTTGTTCCAGTTTTACAAGAGCTTGTCCTTTGCGAACCGTATCACCTTCACGAACATATACAGCTTCAACTTTACCGGCGACCTTTCCGGTTATAATCTGTTTATCAAGGGGTTTAATGTTACCCGTCAATTCTACAGTCTGTTGAATATCTCCCACGGTCAAATTTCCCACTTCAATAGGGAAACCTTCCGCCTCCTGAACTTGATCGATGGTCTTTACCGGATCCACTTTACTTCTGTAAAAACCAAAACCTGCCAATATACCTACAGCTACCACAATAGCTATTATGGCAATTATCTTTTTCTTCATTTATTTCCTCCGGTTTCTGCTTTCTTAATCTTCACAGGCTTTTTGTTCACATCTTCTATTATTGAATTTGCATAATCATTAACTTTTAAAGTAGTGGCAATCTCTCTTTCAAGAGCAACCAAACTTATAGCATAACTATATTTTGCAACAGAAAGAGCATTTTGAGCTGCCACAAGCTGATCCAAACTGTTAGATACATCGAGATATGTTCCTAAGTTTTCTTCATAACGAACTTGTGAGATTTCATAAGCTTCCTGAGCAAGTTTTACAGCTGATTCACAGGTTGTTATCTGAGCCTTGGCTGTTTCACAAGCAAGCTTGGCATTTAAAACACCTGTTATAATACCTTGTTTAATGGCCTCTATTTGATCCTTTTGGGCATCTGCCTTACTCTGGGCTATTTCTGTATTATATTTTTGAATTCCACCATCAAAAATGGGAATAGAGAGATTTGCCGTAGCTGACCAAGTGGTATCCTTTGATTCAGTTTGGTTTACCAAAAGTTGATCCACATTACCTACAAGTGCAAGAGAAGGATTATTAACCTTTTTCTCAGCCAAAACACTCAAGTTTGCTGTTTCAAGGTCTTGATAAGCTTTCTTAAGCTCAGGACGATTTTCAAAAGCGATTTTCAATAAATCGTCGTCCATATTAACATTGGCAACGTTTAAATCAATAATCTTAGTCGGATAAACAAAATCACTTTCCTTTCCGAGAACATAATTAAATGTGTTTACTGTCTGAGAATAAACTCCTTCAGCATTGATAACATCATTCTTTCTTGTAGAAAGATCGTATTCCTGACGAGTAATATCAAATTTTGCCTTTACTCCGGCTTCCACTTCTTGGTTGATTTTGATTAAATAATCTTCAGAAAGTTTTTCAGCTGACTTAGCTGTGGCAACATTCTCTTCATATAATAAACATTGAAGATAACTTGTTTTTACATTTTTAATAAGATCCAAAATAGTGGTAGTCAAGCCTATTTCACTTGACTTGTAAAGAGATTTGCTACCTTTTACATAAGTTCCCATGGTGTCCCCAATATCAATGGGGAAAGTAATCGTCACTTGAGCATCGGACATCCTTGAGGGGGAGGTGACTATACCTTCCGTTTCCACCTTAGGACCTCTTTCTGTATAAGCAACTGCTCCTTTTACAGTGGGATTATAATATGAATTAGCCAAATCAATGGTTTTCTTTGCTTGGTTAAGACTCTCTGTGTAAATCTTTACAGAAGGAGCATTTTCCAAAGCAATGTCAATAGACTGATCCATATTAACCGGCTCTAAAGCATAAACAGAAGAGATTAATGCCAAGAGCAATAGAATCTTTAGACCTAATTTCATTAACTTCTCCTAACTAAAATGTTTCAAACAATCAACTTCTAATAATCAAATATACTTAAGCCCCTAAGGACAAAATAAAGATAACTTCACCATCTTTAAAGGCTTAATTACTGCCACTCATAATCAATAGCACTAATGCTTTAATACCCTACTTCTTAGAATATTGGCTTCCGCCAAAGGCACCTTTCATTTGAGTTTCTTCTTTTCCGTCGGAACCCGGTCCCACAATGGTTAAGACATCAGTTCCAAGTTTCTCGTCAAAGGCTCTCATAGCATCAACTCCGCCAAGTTCTACAACTATTGCCTCAACTATCTGATCGGCTTGGATAGAGGGGTCAGACTGTCCTACAAATGAACCATCCTTATTTCCTATGCTTGCGTGGAATGAAAAGTTATGCTTTTTGTTTTTTTGCAAAACAATACCCGTTCCCAAAAGCTTTCCTTCTCTTTTATCATCTCGCAATCCACCCATAAGAAAAACTATTGCATTCCTTAAACCTTCTCGAATACAAATGCTTTCTATGACTTCTTCAATGGACTCCCCATCGTCAAGTCTGGCAATAAAAACTTTACCAAAAAAACCTTGTGTATACTTCATTTTCCAAAACTCCTTTTTATTTTAAATATTAATAACATCCATAGTCGAACCAAGTTCAACGTTAAGCTTTCTGCTTTGTCCACCCTGAGTAGTTGATATACCCTTTCCTCAAAACTCGCAAGTTCGTTTTTAGGAATTCTTTGTGACATATGCAAAATCAAATAACAGGAAAAAGAATTTAAAATCAGTAAGGTAAATTTACTTATATCTCCAATAGGTATATTCATAGGTAGTTTTCAGTGAAGCGTCACCTATAAATTCATCTGATTGGCTTTCCATGTGAGTTTCAAAATCTATATTATAAGAAATATACAAATCATTACCATAGTTTACGGCATAATAAAACTCCCCTGTGCCTTTGACTGTGGTTTCCGGAGAATCCCCACCATCTTCAATATTTTCTTTTATAACATCATCAAAGACAAGTTTAATCTTGGCTATATCCACTCCTTCTTTAGAATAAAGCTTTTCAAGAGTGCATTTAGCTTTAACCTTTACACCGTCCACATTTCTCTTCCATTCCCAAGTGTCCCCTACTTTCACTTTCTTATCAGGGAATATGGAAGTCTCTTCCGCAGCCACAAAACCGGGGAAAGTTTCACCTTTTTCATCCACAATATTTAAAGTCTTTCCTCTCTTATCCATTTCGTAAGTGACTGTGGTTTTTCTGTCCTCTTCAGGTATATTTTCCAAATTATTAGTATCGTCCATAACACTTTCAATTACTTCAGATACTTGCCTCACTTTTCCCGTATCACCACCTATAAGGACATTTTCATCTATATCAATAAGAGTTCTGCTGACACTGTTAATGGATTCACCCATAACTTCGGCAGTCAAAGTGATTTTGGTTCTCTCTTTAAACTTATGATTGGCATTTTCTTTGAATTTGTATACCAAATCAACTTCCTCGTCGGCAAAGACCAGAGAAGCAATCATCATTAAAACAATCAATAAAACAATCTTTTTCATAGAAGCCCCTCAGAAATTAATAAGTGAATTCATAATTATAATGCATAGTCACATCAACATATATAAAATCTTCTACAGACTTTATATCAGCTCTGTCATCAACTCTCATAAGAGAAGTCACCTTATAAAATTGATCTGAACCTAACAAAGTTCCGTTTTTAAGATCAAATATCCACAATCCGCTTCC
>JAFSVJ010000066.1 GCA_017445025.1 Abditibacteriota bacterium
GGATTTTCAGTCCACTGCTCTACCAACTGAGCTACCGAGCCACGAACAAAAGAAAAAATAAAAAGGAGTAAAACGAAAATGAAAAAATCAAAAAAATGGCGGGGACGACGAGGCTCGAACTCGCGACCTTCGGCGTGACAGGCCGACGCTCTAACCGGCTGAGCTACGCCCCCGCGAGTCAACCTATAATGGTGGGCGGTGAGGGGATCGAACCCCCGACATCCTGCTTGTAAGGCAGGCGCTCTCCCAGCTGAGCTAACCGCCCATAATAGATTGACCATATATATTATACCACAAACAACCTTTCTTTGTCAAGGGTTTAAGGGGTATTTTTTGATTTTTTTTTATTTTTTTTAAAAAATCACCTTATTTTCCTAAGATTGATACATAATTTTTCTCTTTTTCTAAATAGAAACGGAAATTTTGGGGTTTATCCTCGTGAATCCCTATTCTGGGACAGGAAATAATCTTACCGGTTTTATAACCTATATCATTAATTTCTATCTTTTCACCTATAAAAGTATTATTACAATTCCTGTCTATACCAAATGCCATACAGAGTTTTCCGGGACCTGAGCACAAATTGATTTCCATATTGGTTTTTCGCCTTTGACACATAGTTTCAAGCCCAAAAGTAGGCTTTACAGCTCTGATTAAAACAGCTTCCCCCACTCCCACATCATTGGTGACAATATTAAGGCACATATACATTCCATATATAAAATACACATAAACTGTGCCGGCCCTGTCAAACATAGGAGTATTTCTTTTGGTTTTACCTCGAAAGGCGTGGCAAGAAGGGTCATTTTGCAAATAGGCTTCCGTTTCAACTATAATACCTTTGCAATGACCAAAGGACAGCTCTTTTCCCAAAAGATATTTTGCGGCGCCTTTTGTATCTTTTAAAAAACCGGTATCTATCATAAGTAGTCTTTCCCTAAAAACTATTTCCAAAAAGTTTTGGACGCCCCCCCCACGGTCGCTTCGCTCCTAATTCCATCCCCCCGTCAGTTTCATTCCCGAAAAGTTTCGCACGGCCCCCCCACGGGAAAATCAAAGATTTTCCTCGTAGCCCCCCTAAAGGGGGTTCATTGATAGAAAAGCGAAACTTTTCGGGAGCCCTTGAAACAATTTCGGACTGCCACCCCCCAAGCTTCGCTTAGGGGGACAGAATTTTTAGGGGGTTCATTGATACGGCCCCCCCACGGGAAAATCAAAGATTTTCCTCGTAGCCCCCCTAAAGGGGGTTCATTGAGATTTATATTTATAATATGAAGCGCAAGAACCTTCGGCACTGACCATACAAGGACCAAAAGCCTTCATAGGAGTGCAACTATTACCAAACAAAGGACAGTCAAGAGGAGATTTTCTGCCTAACATTATTTCTCCGCAAAGACAAGTTTTATCCTTTATCACAAATTTCGGGTCATATTTTAGATTAAACTTTGTATTTGCGTCATAATCGGAATATTTATCTCGTATTTTCAATCCGGCACCTTTAACAAGTCCAATTTCTCTTAAATATGTATCACATTCTTCAAAAATATCACAGACCAAGGCCTGTGCAACTTCATTTCCCTTTTTTGAAACAAATCTACCATAGAGATTTTTAAAATTATCTTTTTCAAACAAAATAAATGAAATACTTGCCAATATATCTACAGGTTCAAACCCACAGACTGTGCCTTTTAGATTGTTTTCATTGCAAAATCTCTCATAAAATTCATAGCCCTCTATGGTTGCCACGTGACCGGGAAAGAGAAAGGCATCCGCTTCCACCTTTTGAGACAACAAAAACCTAAGTATATTTGGCATAGTCTTGTTAGACACAAAGAAAGATATATTTTTTATATTTTCATCATAAGCTTTTTTTAAAGTCAAGGCTGTTATAGGTGTAGTGGTTTCAAAACCAACGGAGAGAAAAACTATCTCCTTTTGAGGATTACTTTTTGCCATATCCAAACACTCCATAGGTGATAGAACTACTTTTGCACCTTTAAGAGTGTTTTGAGAACCCTTGACCTTAATTAAATCCCCAAAGGAACATATTATTATATTTGGATTATAAGATAACTCAATGGCTTTATCCATATATAAAGTATCTGTAACGCAAACGGGGCATCCGGGACCTGAGATAAAAGTGACATTTTTCGGCAGGATTTCTCGTATACCATATTTACCTATGGCATCTGTATGAGAGCCACAGACTTCCATAATTCTTATAGTCTTTCCTTTATAAGTCCTGATTTTACGGACCAATTTTTCTATAATATCAGGGTTTTTGAAATCTTTATATATGTTCATATTTATACTTGGGTTGCTCTGTTAAATTAGTAGGCCTCTGTCGTTAAATTTGCGAAGGCAAATTATAGGCTTGTCCTATCTATACCCATCCTTCCCATTCTCAAAAAGTTTTATATCCATCCCCCCGTCATCTCTTCGACCCCAAATCCCAAAAAGTCTAAACGACTTTTCGGGAACCCTTGGGGGAGATGCCACCCCCCAAGCTGTCGCTTAGGGGGACAGATTTTTCACAAAGAGGGTTCTGCTTTTATATCTATATTTGATAATTCCTCAAAGATTTCAAGAGACAATTCCGCTTCCTTTGGGTCTAAGATTTCAATGGCATATCCACCATGAATTAAAACATAATCCCCTACCTCAACTGTGGGACAAAGATCTCCCACACACACCTCTGCCACACCCAAAAAATCACATATTATATTCTTATCTTTTATTTCTAAAACCTTTGCAGGGTGAGCTATACACAAATCATTCACCTCTTAATTATCTATCATATCCATTCCGTAAACTGCTTGGCCAAAAGATATTCCGGCATCATTTGTGGGGAATATTCGACACAAATAAGGCTTTAATTCATATTGGGATAAATCTTCACACAGTTTATTTACCAAATATAAATTTTGAAAAACCCCACCGCTCAAAGAAACATTTTTAATTCCTGTGTCTTTTGATAGTTTATGACACATACAAGCAGTAAACTCAGATACTGTATTATGAAATTTGGCACTGATTAGAGAAGCCTTTACATTCCTATTTATATCTTCTATAATTTGATTAATTATAATTCCTTCGTCGATTTCATTGTTTAAAATATTAAAATCATAAAGGTCTGAAACATTTCTGTCAGCAATCTGTTCTAAAAAAATAGGTGCCTCACCCTCATAAGAAGGGTTGATTATATCTATATCACTATTGTTTAAATACATTAATATCAGAGCTGAAACAGCATCAAAAAATCTTCCCATGGAAGTTGTAGTAAAAGTATTTATATTTTTATTTGAAAGAGCTTTTAAGAGATTATACTTATCTTTATACTTCTCCCATATAAAATCTCCCTCATCCAAAAAAGAAACCAAACATTTGAGTGGGCTTATTTTTTCACTTATAAAAGTGTTAACACCGGAAATCCTAAAGGGTTTAAGATGCGCTACCCTTTTTAAATCATTGATAGGTCCCACAAAGAACTCTCCGCCCCAAATGTTACCGTCATCTCCGTAACCCGTTCCGTCATAGGTGACACAAATACTATTTTTGAGCCTATTTTGAGCCATAGAAGATATAGCGTGAGCCTTATGATGTTGACATTCTAAAACAGGAAGCCCTAAACTCTTTGCCCATTTTGAATTTATATAATCCGGGTGACTGTCACAAACCACAAATTTAGGATTTATTTTAAATATTTTTTTATATAGATCTATTTGTCTTAAGTAATAATCAAAAGCCACCCCTTCTTCCAAATCACCTATATGACTGCTTATATAAAACATATCCCCTTTTGTCAAAGTAAAAGTGTTTTTTAAAAGAGAGCCGGTAGCAAGAATACTTTCTTTTAATTCATTATTATAATTAAATACAAAAGGAATATACCCTCTTGCCTTTCTTATGGGATAAATCTTATTGCTTTCGCAACAAACCACAGAGTCGTCAATTCTGTTTTCTATATTTCTGTTATGATAAAGAAAACCGTCACATATATTATTGAGTCTTAACTCGGCATCCTCATCCTCATACGCAATAGGCTCTTCCGATAAATTTCCGCTGGTCATAACAAGAGCATCAATTCCCAAGGGCTCCCAAAAAGTCGACGCATAGCTAGACTTTTTGGGAATGGGATTTAAATATTTAAACAACAAATAATGAATTGGAGCATAGGGGAGCATTATTCCTATTTTTTTTGTATTGGGGGCAATTTGATTTGAAAAAGTATCATCTTTCTTGTCAAGCAAAACTATGGGAGCTTCTTTTGATAACAATAAGGTCTCTTCTTCTTGGGAAACAAAAGCCACCTTTTTGGCAACATCTATATCTGCCACCATAAGAGCCAGTGGCTTTTTATAACGATGCTTTCTCTCTCGTAATGTCAAAACCACTCTGTCATCATAGGGATTACAAGCTATATGATAGCCTCCTATTCCCTTAACAGCAACTATTTTTCCGCACTCCAAATAATCACAACAGAGTTTTATGGGATTTTCTGTATAAACATTCTCTTTATCTTTAAAAAACAAAGAGGGACCGCAAACAGGACAACAAGTAGGCTCGGCATGATATCTTCGGAAAGTGGGGTCAAAATATTCCTTTTCACAGTTTTTACACATTTGAAACTCTTTCATAGTGGTATTTTTTCTGTCATAAGGAATATTATTAATTATGGAAAATCTGGGACCGCAATCGGTGCAATTTATAAAAGCATACTCAAATCTCTTGTTTTCTTTGTCAAGAAACTCCTTTTTACAATTGTCACACATGGCAATATCGGGAGAGATGAAAATATCCCCCCTTTCCCTAACGCTCTCTTCTATGGTAAAAGAGGAAAAACCACAAATTTCACCATCTTCTGTTTCTATATTTGTGATTTGAGCATTTTTGGGAGAATTAATTATAATATCATTTAAAAAACTTTGAATATTACTGTCATTCCCTTCTGCTTCAATATAAACAGAAGAGCCCATATTCTTAACATAGCCCACAATATTATTTTTAATTGCATAAGAATAAACCTTAGGCCTAAAACCCACGGATTGAACTATGCCGGATATTCTGATTTTTTTGTTAATTCTATTCATAATTTATTTGAGTGAAAAATAAATATTTATCTCCCCTTTTGCATTATAATTGTGCATTGTGCA
>JAFSVJ010000067.1 GCA_017445025.1 Abditibacteriota bacterium
CTCGTATTGAAACAAAATCCTAATGGCGTTGCCTTATGCTTTTGTCCCACTACTCACTCATTACAGTCGACGACTACATTACGGAAGTACTTGCAAAAAATTGTTAATTTTTGTCCTTTGTGATTTTTTTTGTTTGCTTCCATAGAAAAACCGGTTAAAAGTCTGACGAGAACAGAACTGGGTCCCTTGACCTTAAAAGGAGTTAAAGAAGGAACCTATAGGTATTTGTCTATGGAGGAGGTAAATGAGTTGAAGAAAGGGAAATAGATAAAATCAAAAAATTTACGATTTCAAATCACAAATCACAAATCACAAAAGTGTCGAACTGCGTTCGACTTTGGTTAGCGGGCACTTAGGTTAATGAATAATGCATAATGCATAATTTAATGCATAATTAATAATACTCACCCTCCCCAACCCGGGTGGGCGGTATTTTTGATTTGCATGGAACTGCAAATCAAGGAGGGCGATAGATAAGAGCCCGCTATAACCCAAGTGCCCGTCAACTTAAGTGGTGCAACACACCACGAATTTGATTTTTGATTATATATTTTTGGTTATAAAAAAAGGAGCATAAAAGCTCCTTTTTTTGTCCCCCTAATCGTAGATTGGGGGGTGGCAGTTGCGAAAGCAACTGACGGGGGGATGGAAATTATCTTCCTCCGAATCCGGAGAGTTTAATACCTTCAACGAAGTATTTCTGGTTAAATATAAACAGAATAATAACGGGTAAGGTTATCATCATACTTGCAGCCATTAACTGAGTATATTCAGTAGCGTGGGCACCTTGGAAATACTGAATACCTATAGGCAAGGTTCTGATAGATTCGGAAATGGAAACGATAAGAGGCCACATAAAACTACCCCAACAACCCATAAAGGTAAAGGTAGTCAGTGTTGCAATAGCCGGTTTGGACAGAGGTATAATAACATTCTTCCAAATCATAAAGTAGGAACAACCGTCTATTTTAGCGGCATCCTCCAATTCTCCCGGCAAACTCATAAAGAATTGTCTCAACATAAAGGTTCCTCCCGCGGAGAAAACACCGGGGATTATTAATGCCCAATATGTATCAATAAAGCCCAACATTCTCATAATCATAAATACGGGAATAAGAGTAACGGAACCGGGAATCATCATGGTTGCCAAATAACCCATAAAAAGTGTGTCACGGCCCGGGAATCTCAGTCTTGAAAAAGCATAAGCTGCCCAAGTTGAGGTCAAAACCTGTAAGAAAGTGGTGACAACAGCAACAAATATGGAGTTAAGGTAAAGACGAGGAATATTAATGGCTTCCCAAGCGTCCGGGTAGTTTCCCCACCAAGCTCTGACATTTTCACCGTTTATAACTGTATCTTTCCAAACGAAGTGTTCCGGCCACCAAGTAATGTTTCCCGTAATGGAGAAAACTTCACCGGGTTGTTTAATGGAAGTCACAGCCATCCACAAAAACGGGATAACCATTGTAATTCCACCTAAAATAAGAACTACATAAAGAATAATTTTGGCAGTTAAAGACAGTTGTTTATTCATAGGTGACTACTTGACCTCCTACTTTCCATGTTATTAATGTTAATATTAGGATAATTACAAACAAGAACCAAGCAATGGATGAGGCGTATCCCATATTAAAGTTTTGGAAGGCTGTATTGAACAGATAGTATTCAACGGTGGATGTGGACCCTGCGGGACCACCATTTGTCATAACCTTTGCGTTCATAAAACCTGTTTGAAGTCCGCCTATAACACCCATAATGAAAATATAAAATGTGGTTGGAGAGATCATAGGCCAAGTAATGGACCAAAACTTTTTCCAGTTGTTGGCACCGTCAATTTCCGCAGCTTCATATAAACTGGCGGATACTCCTGACAGAGCGGCAAGATAGAGTATCATATTTCCTCCGCCGATACCGCCCCATACACCCATAATGATGAAGGAGGGTTTTGCCCAAGCAACGGTTCCTAACCAGTCGGGTGGCTCTATGAAGAAGGTTTTGATTATGTCGTTGTAGGTGACAAATCTGCAACACAAAAGAATAAATATAACAGCACCTATGGCAATGGTGATTATATTCCATACATGTTCCGGAATGTCGGCTTGGGTTTTGTCCAAAATCCATTTTATGAAACTAACCACACAAGCTATACAACATACAAGGAATGCTCCCCATAAAAGCATACCTATAAATGTGGTTAGAAATCCCAAAATAGGGTTTCCGTATAGAAAAGCACCGCAACTTCGTAATGTTTGGTTGATTAAACCTATTTCATGGTTGAACATATATTTCCATAAAACAAGCATGGCAACACCACCGGCTACGGAGGGAAGGAAATAAATTGTTCTGAAAAATACGATACCCTTTAATTTTTGATTCATTATAAGTGCACAGGCAAGAGAAGAAAATATACCTAAGGGAATACCGATTAACAGATAAACTGTGTTGTAAAGATATTGCCAGAAAAATGGGTCGTTGGGAACTTGCTTTCCACCTTCTTCATGGAAACCTAAAAGATTTATAAAGTTTTCAAAGCCTATAAATGTGGGTTTTCCGAAAATGTTCCAGTTGGTAAAAGCCATAATCATGGAAAATACAACGGGAATCAAAGTGAAAATAAGAAATCCGATAAAGTTGGGAGTAAGGAAACCCCAAGCGGCAAGAATTTCTTTTTTATTATATTTGGTTTTTGCCATAGATACCTCCTAATTCAAAAAGTTTGGATTCTTTATATTTCTGTCAATGATTTTGTTAACTCTTTTTTCTGTGTTTGCACAGGCTTGAGCCATAGACTGCTCGCCTAACCAAACTTTATCAACTTCCATGTTCCATATTGACATAAAGTCTGTGGAGTTAATGAGTTTGAAGACTTCTTTTGTGTAAGATTCTTCAATATCTTTCATAAGTTCTACATTATTGTCTTCGTCGGGATATTTGGGGTTGAAAGATGCAATCTTGTATAATTCCGGGTTGTCCACAGAGGGCCAACCGTCACCATAGTTTGTTATGTTCTTTTGGTTTTCGTTAGATAAAATAATGGATAAGAATTTGGCAGCTTCTTCTTTGTGTCTGCAGGATTTTGGTATACAGTAAGTTTTGGAATAACACAAGTTGGCGGGGCAAGGGCTTTTGGGACATCTGACCATACCTAAACGAACCCCTTGGGGATAGTATTTTCTAAATTCAATAATCATATATCGTCCAACTTGAAGCATACCTACTTTACCTTGAACCAAAAGCAAGTTTGCACCACCCCAACCACCGGTGGGAGCCATGGCGGCGGCATCGGATGCGGAAGGGATAACTTTATCCTTCATTCGAAGAGATTCCAAATACTCTAAACCTTTTCTGGATTCCGGGGTGTTTATGAGACACCTGGTTCCGTCTTCGGAGAACAGTTTTCCACCATACATCTTAACCCAATATTCCACATCTTCGGAAACCATAAGTCCCTTTGTGTCTACGACTTTTCTTCCGTTAACATTTTTGTCTGAGGTTAATTTTTTTGCCACTTCAAGAACTTCATCCCAGGTCATATCATTGGTGGGATAAGGAACGCCAAATCGGTCGAAAACATCTTTGTTGTAGAAAAGTTGGAATGGAGCACAGTTTTCCGGGATACCATAGACTTTTTCTTGTCCGTCTTTTTCATCTCTAATATACACAAACTCGTGTAAACTTTTACGGATGTTATTAACGGGCATATTGTATTTTTGAACGTATGGAGTTAAGTCTTCTAACTGATCGAGACGCTGGAATCTGCGGAATGATTCAATATCGTAAGCAGTAATAATGTCCGGGGGAACATCTCCCGCAAGCTGAGTTAGGATTGTTTGCATATCAGCCTGAGGGTCGTTAACAACGTGAATGTTAGGATAAAGGTCTTCAAAATAATCAATAACAATCTTTCTCATAGGGTTGTTATCAACAGACCAACGTATTTGTGTCACGTTTTTAGGCACAACATGCTGAGTTGCGAACAGATATATTCCCAATGCAATAACAGCAACTGCTGCAAGAACATATAAAAAATTGTTTAGGGATTCTTTGTTCATAAATATCTCCGACCAAATTATAATATTTTGTAATTTATAAAATTAAGACGGGTCTAATAAAATCAATAATAAAAAATCAAAAATCAATATCGTGGTGCTTTGTGCCACTGTTTTGATTTTCTATTTTTGATTCTTGATTACTATTTTTTCCCTGGTCGGGGTGAGGAGATTCGAACTCCTGACCTCTCAGCCCCGAACCGAGCGCTCTACCAAGCTGAGCCACACCCCGATAATAAATAATAAAAGTTTAAAGCAGAAAAGTAAAAAACAAACTATGTCCAATTATTATTATAATATAATTTAATAAAAAAAGCAAATTATAACAGCACTTGGATGTCCAAGTTGTGAAAAATCTTTCTAAATCACAAATTGCAATAGGTGCCACTATATCATCCTTTTAAAATCAAAGTCTCTGAATTTAAGGGCTTTTTTCACAATATCCCCACAGGTTTCAAGGGGCATTTCTCCAATGAGTTCGCTTTCTTTAACTTCCACTCCAAAGTCTTTTGCTCTCTTTTTTATATATGAAAAAACCTCAAAAGGGCCTACAATATGAGGGCGGGTAATATTGGTAGTCACTTGGACTATATTTTGTTTTTCCAAATCCAGGCCCATAGATTTAACTCCATACATTTTTGGATTTCCCGCCTTTCGCATATCTCTTATTTCTTTGGCAATAATCTTGGCTATTTTTACATTATCTGTATCTAAATTAACATTATATGCAATGAGTGGGCATCTGGCACCTATACAAGTTGCCCCCCGTTTCAAATCAGGTTTTGATCCCAAATCCAAGGTCTTATATTCGGATTTTCTCACATTTTCCAAATATCTGTTTTCTTCTTTCAAACAAGCCTCTTCATAGAAAAAAACGGGAATGTGAAATTCTTCCCAAAAGAGTTTTCCCACCAAGTGAGCAATATCCACACAGGTTTCCATGGTTTCATCTCGCAGAGGCACAATAGGCACCACGTCTACGCTTCCCATTCTCGGATGAGCACCTTTGTGTTTGGAAAGGTCTATTTCCTCTGCATATTCTCCGCAAACTTTCACGGCATATAATATTTCTTCTCTGCTTCCAACAATTGTTATAACGCTTCTGTTGTGGTCAATGTCACAAGAATAATCACAAACTTTTGCAAAACATTCTATTTTATTCACAATCTTTTTCACAAGAGATATATCTGAGGTAGAAAAATTAACAGCACTTTGTATCATGTTATGCCTCTGTTGTTGTTGTGCATGGTATTTTTTAAAAAGTGAAATTTATGTAATAAATATCTAAGTATTTATTATGCATTTACGCATTGTGTATTGTAAAAATCCCCCCGCCTTTTTTAATGAAAAATGAATAATAATTAATTTTGCTACGCAAAATGTGATTTTTTTATCAAAAAATCACTTAATCCCCCCGTCATTTGCTTCGCAAATGCCACCCCCCATTTTGCTTTGCAAAATAGGGGGACACATTCAACGACGTCTAAATTTTATAGAGCGACTATAAAGCTTAGAGCCGGCCAACCTAAGTGGGACGCAGTCCCACAATTATTTTGCATTTTGCATTTAATTTTGCATTGTGCATTGTGCATTGTGCATTATTTAATGCCTCTTTCCTCAAAGAAGGTTCTCACTCTGTCCAGTCGTTTTGTGCCTTTGCAAGGAGGAATGGCAGAAAGAATTTGATTTCTGTAAAACTGTGTGTGAATTCTGGAGTCCAATATGGCTACAACTCCCATATCGGATTTGGTTCTGATTAGTCGTCCGAAACCTTGTTTCAGTTTGATACAAGCGTTGGGAATGCTGTATTCTCTAAAGGCGTTTTGGTTTTTTTGTTCTATATAATCACATTTGCTTTTTACAAGGGGTGAGGTAGGCACAGGGAAAGGTATTTTGTCAAGTATAACCATTCGAAGTTTTTCACCTTTTACGTCTACTCCTTCCCAAAAAGAGGAAACTCCGAAAAGTACATTGTTTTCCGTTTTTTTAAAGGCTTCTATAAGCTTTTCGTTGCTCATATCTCCTTGTTTTAGGATGTTATACTTGGTGCCTAAGAAAATATTGGCGTAAACTTCAGACATCATTTTGTAAGAAGTAAACAGCACAAAGGCATTGCCTTGAGAAATATCTATAAGTTCTTCTATAATGGAGGATATTTTCTTTATATATTCCTTTCCGTTATTGGGGGCCGGGAGATCCTCCGGCACATACAAAAAGGCGTTCTTTTGGTAATCAAAGGGAGCTCCAAGTTGAACTGTTTCAAGTTCTTCTTCCGTAAGCCCCAATCTTTCTTTAATGTATTTGAATCCATCTTCGCTTTTGGATGTGGAGAGAGTGGCACTGGTCATTATTGTGGGGACTCCTAAGGTCCAAAGGTTATTCTTTAAAATTTCTGCCACGTCAATGGGGGTGGAGTGAAGTGTGCATTTGGAATATTTATTTCTTGGTTTGGTCTCTCCCCAAGAGAAATTTTCTTCGGGGAAAGAGTTAAAGAAAATGCTTCGTAAACCGATTTGTATCTCCATACATGTGGTAATAAGCCACTCGTAAATGTTTTTTTCGTCCTTTTCCACCCCTCTCTTTAAATCTTCCAATTCTTCAATAACAGCGTCAAGAATTTTTAAAATGTCTTTAGCAGTGTTTTTGAGATTGTCTTCACCTAAGGCATCGTAAATTTCTGAGAGAAAATAGTCGTTTGTAAAATCCTTTTGAATAGGTTCAAAGAGAGCGTCGTTTAAATCTTTTAATCGTTTTAAAAGGTCTTCAGAGATTTTTATGCTCTTTCTGGTTCTTATTCTCTTTAACAAAAGGGGAATATTGTAGGAGGAGAGTTCCGCACCGTAAACCTTTCCCGCATTGTCTTCAATGTGATGTGCCTCGTCAAAAATAACAGCTGAGTATTCTCTCGGAAGCACTCCCGCATAGGAATCGTCACTTTTGGCAGCAAGGTCGGAGAAAAACATAGAGTGGTTTGTTATGACTATATCGGCATATTTTGCTCTCTGTTGCATTTTATAGTAAAAACACTCTCCCGCCTTTCTGTAAGGGCATTCCCCTTTTTTGCATGTGTGAGTGTTGCTTGCAACCTCGCTCCAGTCGGGAAAGGAAAAGTTAAGCTCCTGATATTCTCCGGTTTTGGTTCGCTTAAGCCATTTTTTAAGTTTTTCAAATTCGGGGCTTGTGGCAAGAAGTATGTTTTGGTGGGCTTCGTCAACCATAGATTTGCAGACATAATTGTTTCGTCCTTTTGCCAAAACAGCTTTAAATTCAATCTCCGGCATAGATATGGCAAGGTCCGGAATATCCTTTTCCATTAACTGGCTCTGTAAGTTTATTGTATTGGTGGAAATTATAATGGGACCGTTGGCAAGAGCATAGAGCACAGCGGGAACCAAATAAGCCATAGTTTTTCCAACTCCTGTGCCCGCTTCAGCCAAAAGGATTTGGTTGTTGTTTAGGGCATGAGTGATTTTCTCTGACAGATCTATCTGTTCAGGGCGAAATTCGTAGTTTTTTATGGTTTTGGAGTAGGTTCCTTCCCGTCCCAAAATGTTTTTAATTTCTTCAAAATCTATTTTATTGTTCATTTTTACAAAATAAAGGTTCTGTAGCAGCAAAAAGCTTCAGTCGTTAGATTCACCTTCCTTAAACTAAAATTTGCAATCAGCAAATGTTCTTTTAAGGAGGGGGGACCATTCGCAAAGCGAATGGTGGGTGGTCAGGAATAAATTTGCATAGAATTGCAAATTTATACATTCACTCGCTTGCGAGATAGAAGCGTAATAATTTTAGCCAATAACCCAAGTGACCCCGACCCATCTCCCCCCCCCCTACTACGTAAGGGTGGGGGGGGAGATTATTCATTCTGTGTTAAATTTATCTTTTTTCACCTTATGATGAAAAATCCTTTTTCTTAAACTTTAACAGACCCAAACATACAAAGAAACCCAAAATCATTATTCCCACACCCACCAAAAAGGCGATTTTCAGATTGATAGCGTGACTGAATTGCATCTTATCACATGTATTTATAATATATGTGGATGCCAAAAGACCTATAATTGCCCTAAAACCTCCCACAAAGGCGTAAAAGGCTTGGTATTCCATAAGTCTGTCTTCTCCGCCGAGATAAATTAATAGGTTTATCCAGCAAATATCTATTGCCACGCTAAAGCCGGAATATAAAACTATTCCTATTATCAAAGGATACCAACTATTTCCCAAAAATACATAAAACAGAGGTAAAGTTATGGCAAAGGGGAAGGCAAAAAGCCAAGCTTTCACCGGTCCCGTTTTTGTGAAAAATGTTCCTAATATAGGATATGCAAAGAGCAGTGATATATAACTTACAACGGTAAGGATTGAAACTTCCCGACCGGTTAAGTGAAGCACATCAACTTGATACATAGGAATAAGGGTAGAAAAGAGAGTAAAAGCGCTTGTGAGCAATATTCCGGAGATAATAATAATTATATTGATTTTGTTTTCAACCAAAAGCTTAAAGGATTTTTTGATAAAGCTAAAGGGGTTGGGGCGAGTATTGTCCGGCACAATATCTGTCTTATAAAAACATCTGATTATGCCACGCAAGGCGTGAAATATTCCCGCAATAACGAATATACCTCTCCATACACCTATGCCGAAAAGAGTCATATTGATAACAAGACCTGCAAGAATAACCGCAACAGAAGATGTTCCCACGGAAAAGATTTTGGTATATCCCATCATTTGGCTTCTGATGTTAAGAGGATAGAGATAGGCATAGACAGAGTCTTCGAGAGGACCGTAGCAGGCTACCATGTGGAACAAAAAGAGCATAAAACAAAAGGATTCCGCTGTATTGGTAAATGCAGACCCTATAAGAAATAAACTGGAAAAAATATGAATGGCTCGAGAATAGATACCTTCTTTGCCTTTTGGAACAAAGCCGGTGGTAATTGAACTGACAAGACCGGAGAGAAATTGTGCGGCAACAATAAGACTGATCCAAAAGGGTCCCGCATTGAATTCATCTCTTGCAATAATTCCGTAAAAAGAAGCATAGCACCCACCGAATATTCCTGTTGCAATCATATAATAAATGTTAATTTTAAAATTATACCTAACGGTAGGTGGTATGGTTGACCATATTCTTTGTGATAAGTAGCTCATAATATATTTTTAGTAATTTACCTTCCCCCTACTACGTAAGGGGTGTGGGGGGGGGTGATATTATTCATTTATCATTTAATTTTGCATTATGCATTTTGCATATTTCATTAATGGTTATACTGATTAATTGGTTTTTTGATTTTAGCCATATATTCTTCAAAGGGGATAAACTCACCTTTTTGATCGATGGGTGGAATATTCTCCATTTTTTCTGTGTAGAGTGAATAGTCCCCCATAAAAGACACAATAGAGGCATAAGCTCCGTCTGCCAGGGAATCTTTCTCTGATACATGGTTTTGAGCTTTGCTTAAAAAGTTTTTTATAATCCTCTGGTCGCCTCCACCATGCTTATCAATGTTTTCAAAAACTATTTTCTTTTCTTCGTTGGTGTCGTAAATAATGTATTTTAATTCACATTTGTTGAAATTGCCTTCAAGGTAGCCCTTGGTTCCGTGAATGACTATATCTCGTCCCGGGTCTCCGGAAACCGCAATATATGAGAAATTTCCGTGACTGCCGTCGGAGAAAATTACAAGAGCCGACTGGTTGTCAAAGACTTCACTGTTTGTGTGATAAAAACATTTATCCCTTGCTTCCAATACATTCTTAAACTTTTCTGTCTCTTCCGGATGTTCTTTTAGATATTCATTTAAAATAGGATCTTCCTTCTCTTTGCAATAACAGTCCACTCTGTCACATTGTGAGCATCTTTCGGGATAATCTTTTGGGTTGTTGCCGAATTTGGTGCTACCGTAGGAGATAATTTTTACGGGTTTGGCTTGGCTTTCTTTGAGCCATAGCATAATATCTATATCATGAGAGCATTTTTCGTTGAGAAAGCCACCGGTAAATTCCCATTTGTTGTGCCAATCCTTTTTTAAGGTGGTGCTTTTTTGGGCAGTCAGCCTCTCGTTCATTTGGATAAAAACAATCTCTCCTAAGATGTCACTTAAAACAATTTCCTTTATTTTGGAATAGAAATCAGTGAATCTTAGGACAAAGCCCACTTGAATATCCTTTTGGTAATTTCTTGACATGTTGAGCATATCAACTATATCGTTTCTTTTGGTGGCTATGGGCTTTTCCAAAAAAATGTGGTATTCTCTCTTGATGCATTCTTCAAATATTTCTCTGTGAGTGAAATCGGGAGTGATAATGAAGACTTTGTCTGCCTCTTCTTTGGGGATTTTATCAAAGGCTTCTTTATAATCGGTCATAAAAAGAGGCACAGGGCATAAGGCTTTGTTAAGTTGCCACTTGACAAAGTCATGCTTATTTTTGTCTTTTTCCACTATTGCTATAACCTTCTCGCCCATTTTGGAAAGAATGTTTAAGAAGGTCATACCTCTGTATCCTGAACCTATTACTATTGAACCCATATCTACGCCTTTGCTTTAATATTTAAAAAAAAAGGGGAAATCCCCTTTTTTTAAAATCTTCTCTTTCTGCCTGATGATTTCTTCTTTGGTTTGGAAGATTTCTCAAGACTTACAGCCTCACTTGTGGGTGCGGGAGCCTGTGGTTGAGCTTGTGCTTGGTTTTGGGCTCTTGCTGCAATGCTCTCTTCCTTTTCAAGCTCGCTTCTTGTCTTTACAACCAAAACCTTACCTTCGTTTGTAGGTCCGCTACCGGACTTCTTGGCTTTTCTGTTGGCTTGGAGAGCTACCCAGTCTACCAATACCTGTGTTGCAATAAACAGAGATGAATATGTTCCTATAATCATACCTGCCAACATGGCAACGTAGAAGTGGTTAAGAGAGGAGCCCTTCATATATCCGTAAACAAGGAGAGCCAAAATAGTAAAGAGTGTGGTGACTGTGGTGTTTATGGATCTGGTAAAGGTTTGGTTAATGGACCTGTTAGCCAATTCCGCAAAGGACTCTTGTTTGAACTTGTTTTTGAGGTTTTCTCTGATTCTGTCGAAACAAACAATGGTGTCGTGAACGGAGAAACCTATAATGGTTAATACAGCCGTTATAAACAGGGAGTCTATTTGCCAGCCCGCAACCTTTCCTAATATGGCAAACATACCTATAATAAACAAGGCGTCGTGAATAAGGGCAAATACAGCACAACAACCGTATTTTATACCTTCGAGAGCTCCGTTAATGGCAAATCTGATAGCCAAGTAGATAATAATGGCTATACATGCAAACAATATGGATTTAACGGCGTTGTCCGTCAATTCCTTTGAAACCGTAGGAGCTACGGATGAAGAGGAGTCTACAAGAGGCTTACCCTCTTCGGTTCTGTTAGCTATAGGACATTTTTCGTCAATAGCTTTAACAAGTGCAGTTTGAGCTTCCGGCTCAATGGAAGAACCGTTTTCTGAAACTTTAATATAAGCAACTCTCTTTCCGTCGGTGGTGGAAAGTTTTACTTGTTCTTCGTTATATAATGATTTAACAATATTTTCAATAGTTCCGTGTTCTACATTTGCATCTTGGAAAGAAATTCTCATTTCTGTTCCCGGTTTGAATTCAATACCCTTGTTAAGACCAAATACACACCAGCAGATAATTCCCGGGATAACTAAAATACAAGAGAGTAAGTAATACCACTTTCTTGGGTTTACAAAGTTTATTTTGTATTCGTTTACAACACCGCTCTTTGGCACAGCAAAGAGAGCGGGAGTTTGAAGTCCTTCAAATTTAACCGTTAAGTGGAGGAATGTTCTGGTTACAGTCACGGCTGTGAACATGGAAATAATGGTACCTATTAAAAGGGTTGTGGCAAAGGACTGAACGGAAGGTGATCCGAAATGCATAAGTAAAAGACAGGTAATACATGTGCAGATATTGGAGTCTAAAATAGCTGTAAAGGCTCTTGAGAATCCTGCGTTAATGGCAGCGCTTAAGGTTTTACCCGCACATAATTCTTCTTTTAATCTTTCAAAAATCAAAACGTTGGCGTCAATGGCCATACCTATGGATATTACCAAAGCGGCAATACCGGAAAGGGATAAGGTAACCCCTATTCCCGCAAATACAGCAAGAACAAAGAGGGCGTAAAGACACAGAGCTATACCTGAAATGAATCCCGGCAGTCTGTATACGATTACCATAAATATAAATACAAGTATAAGACCTACGGCACCTGCCATAATAACATCGTTTAATGCACCGGTTCCGATGGTAGGCTCAACTATATCACGGGATACTACATTAAAGGATATGGGGAGAGCACCACTGTTAAGGTTAGATGCCAAGTTCTTGGCTTCTTCAAGGGAGTGGAAACCGGAAATTTGAGCATGACCGTCTGTAATAACAGCTTGAATGGTAGGAGCTGTTAAGAGTTGTTTGTTAAGGAATATGGCAAGGATTTCTTGTTGGTGCTTTTTGGTGAAATCTCTGAAAATCACCTTTCCTTCTTTGTTGAACTCAATATTTACAACAGGTTGGTTGTTGGCAATGGCCTGTTGAGCATTGGGCATAAGGTATGCACCGGTTAAGATAGCCTTGTTGTTTTTAACATCTATAACTTGGTCGTAAATAGCTTCTTTATCTTTAACGGAAGACAGTTCTACATTTCCGTTTGAGAAGAAATATTCATCACTGCCGGTTCCCGGAGCGGACATATTCCATTTACCACCGGGGTTTTGAGGGGTTTGAATATCCTTCATATAGTAAAATTCCAGTTGGGCGGTGTTTTTGATGGTGTCAAGAGCTTTGTCGGCATCCTTTACACCGGGGATTTCAACAACGATTTTGTCGTTTCCTGAGAGGTAAGCTTTTCCTTCGCTTACACCTTGGATACCACCGATTCTGGTTTCAATTATTTTTCTTGCTTTTTCCATTAAGTCTCTTTGAGCGTTAACATCATTTTGAGGCCAGTCGGCAGATGTTTTATCCGCTTCAAGAACGACTCTCATACCACCGGCTATGTCAAGTCCCTTTTTAATTGGGAACTTTCCGCCGAATACCAAATATCCGGCAACAATAGCAAGAGCTATGATCAGAATAAACAATTGTGTGTATTTTGACATGTTTTACCTTCCTTTATTGTCTGATAATTATTCTTTGTAAAATCATAAACACAGACACACCAATAAATATTATACCACAAAAGAATAAAAATATCAAGTTATAAAAAAAGGAATAAAAGGCCTTTTGTTTTTGAACCAATAATGGTATAAATAATAAAATCCATAACAACTTTTAGATATAGTTTTGTTTTATTTGCAAAAAAATACTTTAAAATAGTATAATATAATTAGTAATAATAAAAATCGGAAAAGTTATGCGACACATTGACAGACAAAAAATTGTAGACACAGTGGCAAAACTTTGTGTGGACGCCGCTTTGTATCTTCCTGAGGATGTTTTTATTAGTCTTAAAACCGCTAAAGAGACAGAAGCCTCACCCATTGCAAAAGAAATTTTATCACAACTCATCGAGAATGCTCAAATAGCAAAGGGTGAGGAAACCCCTATTTGTCAAGACACGGGATTGTGTATAGTTTTTGCGGAAATAGGAAGAGAAATTCACTTTAACTACGATATTTATGATGCCATAAACGAAGGTATAGGAAAGGGCTACTGTGAAGGTTATCTGCGAAAGAGCATGGTTCGCCATCCTTTAGACAGGGTAAACACTCAAAATAACACTCCCGGGGTTATTCATATAAAACTGACAGAGGGGGATAAGCTGACTTTAACCGTAGCACCCAAAGGCGGTGGCAGTGAAAATATGTCTGTGGCAAAGGTTTTCCCTCCCGCAGTGGGGGAAGAAGGGGTTATTGATTTTATTAAAGAAACTGTGAGAAAAGCCCAAGGAAACCCCTGTCCTCCCGTGGTTTTGGGAGTAGGTATAGGAGGGAATTTGGAATATGACTCATATCTTTCCAAAAAAGCTTTGACCAGAGAAGTGGGTGTCTTTTCAAAAAACCCTATTGACAGAGCTTTGGAAGAAAAAATCATAAAAGCCGTAAACGAAACCGGCGTGGGACCTTCAGGTTTTGGAGGAGATACAACTTGCTTGTTTGCTTTTGTGGAATCTTACCCCTGTCATATTGCTTCTTTGCCTGTGGCTTTGTCTATAAATTGCCACGCCGCAAGACATAAGAGTGCTACCCTTTAATGGCTCTATATAAATATTAGGGATAAGAAAATGATTAATTTAACTACTCCTCTGACTGAGGATCAAATATTAAATTTAAAAGCCGGAGATTTGGTTACCATAACCGGTGTTATATATACAGCAAGAGATGCGGCTCACAAACGTCTTGTAGAATTAATAGATCAAGGTAAAGATTTACCTGTGGATCTTAAAGGGCAAATTATATATTATGCGGGCCCTACTCCCACCAAGCCCGGTGAAGTTATAGGTTCCATAGGGCCCACCACTTCCGGACGAATGGATACTTATGCACCTATCTTAATGGAAAAATGTGGGCTCAAAGGAATGGTGGGAAAAGGACAAAGGAACCAAGAGGTCATAAATTCCGTAAAAGAAAATAAATGTGTTTATATGGCTGCTACCGGCGGAGCCGGGGCATTGCTGAGAAAATATATAAAATCTTGTGAGATTGTAGCTTATGAGGACCTTGGGTGTGAGGCAATAAGGAAGTTGACAGTGGAGAGACTGCCCGCATTGGTTATAAACGACGCGAAGGGTAATGATTATTACAGAAAGCAGAATTAAATGATAAATGAAAAATGATAAATGCAAAATTATAATGATAAATGAATAATATCACCCCCCTAAATCCCCCCTAACGCAGTAGGGGGGACTTGATAGATTTCCCTAACGCAGTAGGGGGGACTGGGTTTGTTAGCTTACGTAGTAGGGGGAGAGGCTTTTATACTTGGGTTGTTGGCTTAAATTGTTAGGCTTCTATCTCGCAAGCGAGTGAATGCATAAATTTGCAATTCTATGCAAATTTATTCCTGACCACCCACCGTCTTCGACGGTCCCCCCTCCTTCCAAATCCCTAAAAGTTTTGCTATTCGCTCAACTTTTTGGGAACCCTTGGATGAAAGGAATTTGCGGTTGCAAATTCAGTTCAAAGAGGGTGAATCTATTAACTTGGGCTGTTGGCTTAGGTGCTGATGTAACTATGGACTTAAATACACCTGTTCAGTATTTAAAAGGAGTTGGGCCTCGATATGCCATGCTCCTTGAAAAACTTAATATCAAAACCATCAGAGATTTGATTACTCACTATCCCATAAGATATGAGGATAGGAATAATTTTATGTCTATTTCCGATATTCCCTCGAGGACTTATGTCACCATAAGGGGAAAGTTTCAAACAGTGGAAAACGTTTCTACTCGCAGACCTAATTTCATCCTTACCAAAGCTGTATTTGCAGATCCTACGGGAGGAGTTGTGGTCACCTGGTTTAACCAAAAGTTTAAGCTTGCGGAAATAACCAAAATCATAGGCAAACCCGTTATCCTTTATGGTTTTGCCGAAGAATCAAATTTTCATATTGAGATTAAATCTCCAAAGTATGAGCTTGAAAGTGAAGACCAAGTAAATGTAGGAGGAATAGTCCCCATTTATCCTTGCACCGAAGGGGTAGACGGTGACAGGCTCAGAAAAATAGTTCATAAAGCTGTTAAGGAATATGCCAATCTCATTGAAGAGGATTTGCCTAAGGATATCAGAGAAAAATATTCCCTTATGGCTAAAAGAGATGCCATAGTAAATATTCATTTTCCCTCGGATAATGAAACTATGGAAAAGGCTCGTCGAAGGCTTGTCTTTGACGAACTCTTTGAAATTCAACTTGGTTTGGCGGAAAGAAGACGTATTTTTTCCGCTCCCGGAAAGGGTATTGCTTTTGCATTCCCTCCTAATTATAAAAAAGAATTAAAAGAAGTTATCCCTTTTGAACTTACAGAGGCTCAAAAGCGATGTATTCGTGAAATTTTGAGTGATATGACCAAAAATATGTCTATGAACAGGCTTTTGCAAGGAGATGTGGGAAGCGGAAAAACTGTTGTAGCCTTGGCTGCCATGCTCTTTTGTATCAGAAACGGTTATCAAGCAGCTCTCATGGCTCCCACGGAAATTTTGGCGGGGCAACACTATATATCTCTGTCAAATATGCTCTCAAATTTAGGTCTGTTTGATGTCCACGTCTATCTTTTAAAGAGCAGTATGAGGGCTGCAGGTCGTCGAGAAACTCTAAAAGCCATTGAAAACGGAACCGCAAATATTATCGTTGGCACTCACGCTTTAATATCCGAAGATGTGGTTTATAACAAGCTTGGTTTGGTTATAATTGACGAACAACATAAATTTGGTGTCCTTCAAAGAGGAAAATTAAAGGATAAAGGGGACAGGCCGGATGTTTTGGTTATGACTGCCACTCCCATTCCTCGAACTCTTACTCTTATGGTTTACGGTGACCTGTCTGTGTCGGTTATTGACGAAATGCCCAAAGGGCGTAAGCCTGTCATAACTCACCACAAGACAAAGGAAGAGAGAGAAAAGGTATACGAGGGCTTGAAAAAACTCCTAAACAGAGGGGAGAAGGCTTATGTGGTTTGTCCCTTGGTGGAGGAGAGTGAAAATCTGCAAGCAAAGGCTGCCACGGAACTTTTTGAGGATTTGAAAGAAACCTATCTTGCCGGATATAAGGTGGGTTTGGTTCACGGAAAGATGAAGGGTGAAGAAAAAGATGCGATAATGAAGGCTTTCAGATCGGGAGATTTGCAGGTTTTGGTTTCCACTATTGTAATAGAAGTTGGGGTGGATGTCCCAAATGCCAACACTATAATAATTGAGGATGCGGACAGATTTGGTTTAAGCCAACTTCACCAGCTTCGGGGTCGTGTGGGCAGAGACGGAGGCCAAGGTTTTTGTATACTTATAAGCGATGCCATAACCGAAGAGAGCAAACAGAGAATGGAGATTATGACCAAAACCTGTAACGGTTTTGAAATAGCGGAAGAAGACCTAATAATGAGAGGTCCCGGAGAATTTACGGGTACACGTCAGTCGGGATTGGACGGACTTAAAATAGCAAATATATTAAAAGATCAAGGCATTTTGGAAGAGACCAAAGAGGCTGCCACGGAATTGGTTGCCAAGAACCCAACTCTTGCGGGGGAAGAGTGTCTTTGTTTACGAAACAATCTGTTAAAGAATTTAGAAAAGTTTAATTTGGTCAGCATATCATGAAAGAAGAGTTTTATCTTATTGACCCGGGGGGAGAGAAAGTCGGTCCCGTGGATATAGTCACCCTAACAAGTTGGGCAAGGGACGGGAAGATTTTGCCGGATAACACTATCTCCGACCTTGAAGGTAATATTTGTAAGGCAAGAGATATTATAACTTTTGTAAAGGTGACTCCAAAAGTTAAGAATGAGAATATAAATATAAAACCCTTTATAATTTCCGCAATTTTAATGGGGATTATTTGTGCTGTTTGCGTTGTGGGATATATGGGAATAAGAATAAATTATGACAATCTGAAGAAAGATAACGAAGCATTAAACAATAAATATAAAGCCGCTCTCGTCACAGTAGAAGAGCTTGAAAAAGAAAATTTAGACCTAAAAAAGAATAATGCCGACTTTATTCAAAAAATGATAAAAGATTATAACTTGGTAGAAAGTGAAAGAAATGAACTGAAAGACAGACTTAACTCATTACAAGAAGAAAGTAAAGCTTTAAAAGAAATAAAGGAAGCTTTAAATGTTCCGGATTATGTTCAAGACAAGGAAGAGCCTAAGAAAGAAGAAGATTGTGTATTTAAAGGCGTCCCTTTACCGGAGGATTTGTAAATTTTAAAGAAAAGCCTTGGTAGATAGAAGCTTAAGTAAAGGGAAATGGGTGTATAGGAGCACCGGACACCCCTCGCCTTGTTTTTTTATGAGCGTAGCGAATAAAAAAGATCACAAGGGAGGGGGGCCTGGGGGGTGGGATCAAAAGCACGCTCCGCCCCACTCCCTTTAGGGCAGTGGGGCTGGCAAATTGGTGTTCGCGAATTCCAAGGGTTCCCAAAAAGTTGAGCGAATAGCGAAACTTTTAGGGAATGGAAAGCGAACTGTCAATTTGACTGGGGTTGTGGGCATCGCAAAACGAATGTTTTGCGACCATAAGAAGAATGATTTTGCGTAGCAAAATCTATATAAAAATGGAAACCAAAATTTAGCGAAGCAAAACTCTGTTTTGTGTAGCTAAATCGACTTTAATTATGCGAAGCAAAATAATTTTTAGGTGGTGCGTAGCACCACGATTATTATTCATTATGCATTAAATTATTCATTATTCATTATGCATTATTCATTATTTAGAGCCCGCTAACCTTAGTGGTGCGTAGCACCACGATTTTGATTATTGATTTTAAATTTGCAACGCAAATTTAATTTCTGCTTTATGCTTTATTATTTTTATTATGCTTGATATATACGACAAACTAACACAAACAAAAAAAATAGAGAAAGACCTGAGAGAGGGCAAAAATGTTCGTCTGACTTGCAATAATTTGTGCGGACAAATTGTTCTTAGTGAGCTTTATGAAAGGCTTGACAGGACTTTTCTCATTATATGCGAAAATTCTCAAGTGGCAGATACTATTTATGATAGTCTGCCTTATTTTGGCATAGATGAGGATACCTGTCTCTATTTTCCCGCCACTATATCCTTTTCATCAAAAGATATTAAACCTGATTATGCTCTCATTGGTGAGAGATTAAAAACTCTTAAAAGCCTCCTTAAAGGTGAGGGTAAAATAATAGTTGCTCCCATAGATTCTGTGATAGGACGACTTATAAGCCCTTCTGTTTTAAATGCTTCCGGTTTGGAACTATCTAAAAATCAAGAAATGGAAATAGATACTCTTGAAGAAGTTTTAATTGGAATGGGTTATACAAAATGTGATGTCTGTGACAGAAAAGGGGTCTATTCCAAACGAGGGTCCTTGCTGGATGTTTTTGCCACAAATTTAGAGTTTCCCATAAGAATCAATTTGGATTGGGATGAGATCAGTGAAATAAAATATTTTGATACCGATACCCAGAGAACCACAGAAGCCTTAGAAAGTGTAGAGGTTTTGCCCGCAAGCCAAACCCTATATCATGCACAATGCGCAATGCACAATGCACTATTTCCATCCCCCCGTCAGTTGCCGTTGGCAACTGCTACACCCCAAGCCTACGGCTTAGGGGGACAAG
>JAFSVJ010000068.1 GCA_017445025.1 Abditibacteriota bacterium
GCTTCTATAACCAATTTTAAACCGGGGCAATAAAAATCCACAATAAAGGGTTTAATTATATGTTGTTTTCTAAATTTTTCTTGTCGTTTAGATAAAAACTCATGATAAAGAATATACTCTCCTAAAGTAGGATTAAAACACATGTATTGGGCAAAATCATAAATATCAACTTTTTCGCCTAAAATGATTCTCTTCTATTATCTTTCTGTATTTCTTGTCTCTTATACGCTTTTCGTAAGGGATTATATCTTTCATTTATTGTTTTCCATTCACTTTTTTAAAAAATGGGTGTGGCAAATAGTGATAATTTTTCAAATCATCACAAAAAATCTTCGATTTTTTATTTTCCCCCCCGTCCTTTGCTTCGCAAAGTCCACCCCCCATTTTTCTGGCGAAAAATAGGGGGACACATTTAGCGTCCCAAAATTTTCAAGGTTATTTATACACCGGAATATGCATTAAAGCCGCCGTCAACAGGCAAAACCACACCTGTCACAAAGGACGCTTCTTCACTTGCCAAAAACATAACAGCACCTACCAAATCTCCCGGCACACCAAACCTTTTCATAGGGGTTTTATTTATAATCTTGTGTCCCCTTTCACTTAATGAACCATCTTCTTTTGTAAGCAAAAATCTGTTTTGTTCTGTAATAAAAAATCCCGGAGCTATGGCATTTACCCGAACCTTTGCCGGTGCAAAGTGAACCGCCAGCCACTCGGTAAAGTTGGAAACTGCTGCCTTTGCGGCTGAATAAGCGGGGACTTTGGTTAAAGGACTGAAAGCACTCATGGAAGAGATATTGATAACAACACCACCCTTCCCTACCATAGCTTTTGTAAAAACCTGTGTGGGCAAAAGTGTCCCTATTATGTTTAAATCAAAGACACCTTTAAAATCACTTTCGCCTAAATTGAAAAATGATTTCACGTCTTCCTTTCCTGTCCAAAATTCTTCGTCCGTAGTGGCACCGGGGGTATTTCCTCCCGCACCGTTAATCAGAATATCGATTTTCCCGGATTTCTCTATTATCTCATTATATGCTTTTTCTAAACTCTCTTTATTTAAAACATCACAACAAACCCAATATGAGCCTTCTGTTTCTCTTGAAAGTTTTTCTGCTTTTTCTTTTGTTCTGCACGCCAAAACCACCGTGACGCCGGCTTGTCCCAAAGCTTTGGATATTTCGGAACACAAAACTCCCGTAGCTCCGGTGACCACTGCCACTTTTCCTTTTAAGTCAAACATTATAACCTCTTACTTTATGACAGAGCATAATCCTTTAAACATTTTTCCGCAAAGATGGGTTTAAACCGGGCAAGTCTCATAATTCCGTCAACCATAGGCACAGAAACCCAGCTGTCACCTATAAGAGGTCTTGCATATTTCACATAATCATCAGTGACATCAAGCTTGTTTTCCGCAATCCAAGAAGGTGGAAAATGTTTCTCACTGTTTGCCATTTTGCCCAAAGGCACTTTATCGTAATAAACATTATATATATCACCGGGAACACGAAGGAGTGTTGCCATATAACCGCTACCTTCTTGTATGGCTATTTCCACCGCTTTAAGTCCCAAATTATAAGCTTCGTTTAAATCCACATTTGAAGCGAAGATTATGGAATTTCTTTGATCGCAACCGGGAACAGCCCAATGTGCTGCTCCTCTTATGGGCAAACCCACATCATTTAGGTAATTGGCTATTTCCTGAGCAACACAGGACTTAGAAGCCGCGTATACTATATGACCGAAATCGTCATTTTGGGCACCTATATCAGAGAGTTCTAAACCTTCGTTGGCAACTATAATCACTCTTCCCCTTTCTTTGAGAATATCATTTATGCTATCGGCTATGTCAGGCAAGGTCCAGCCGCACTCTGCCATATATATTTGAAGAGCCATTTCTCTTTTAGGGTCTGCCAAACGAGCAGCGGCAGCTATAAACCCTATTTTTCTACCCATAGCTTGGACAATAGTCACAGGGTCTGAAGGAGATGAACCTGTATTTTCTTCGTTTAATTGTTGTATATAAGAAGCCCAATATTTGGCACAAGAACCATAGCCGGGAGTGTGATCGATAAGAATTTCCTCATCGTCACCAAGGTCGTTATCAATGGTTTTTGGGACACCTGTAGCTATAAGTTCAATTCCTCTCTCCTTTGCAAGTATGGAAACCTTATTTGCCGTATCCATAGAATCATTTCCGCCTATATAGAAAAAGTATCCTATATTATGAGCCTTAATTACTTCCAAAACTCGGTCAAAATCTTGTTGTTTATCACCCTTTAATTTATAACGACATGTTCCTATACTTCCTGCTGCGGGAGTGGTTCTGAGAAGAGATATTTCTTCATCTTCTTGAGCAGAAATATTAATTAATTCTTCTTTTAGAACACCTTCTATACCATGATAACCA
>JAFSVJ010000069.1 GCA_017445025.1 Abditibacteriota bacterium
ATTATTTTTTATTTATATTTTTATTATATCACTAATTAAGAAAAAAAGCAAATTAAAAGAAATATTTTTTTTAATATATTAAAATTATGAATTTTCTGTGTTTTCTTCATCGGTTACTTGGTCAGGGGAAGAAACTTGTTCCTCTTCTTTGTTTTCTTCTTCTCTTGGCTTTGAAAAAACGGATATGATAGCATTCATCCAAAGTAAAATGAGAGAAAACAGTAAACCTACAATAAAAACAATTCCCCCTAAGATAATGCCTTTCATTAGGTCTTCTTCCATATAGTTATTTGTCACTATACAAACTGTTATGAAAACAGTCAAAAGAAAGACTATAACAGAACAGAGTGGAAATAACTTACCGACAGCTTCTTGAGGAGTCCATATTTTTATTTCTCTTTTTAACTTAGGTGTTTCTGGTGGCACCGGCTCTTCGGAGATATCCTCTTGAAGTTCTTCCTCTTCAAAATCCTCATTATCTAAGTCATCAATATCTTCTTCCGGGTTTTGGACTTCCTCCGGCTCCGGTTCAGGCACGTAGGGCATTATTTCCGATAGGTCTTCTTGACAGTAAAAACATTTTTTACTGTTATCGGGGTTTGCTTTATTACATTTTGGACATATTTTCATATATATTACTTGTTAAAATATTATTTTACATTTTAATTATACCACATTTATATATAAAATTTCAATTAATAAAGCAATATATTTATTTGTTTGATTGATTTGATATAATTTTTTTTAATTCTTTGATTTTTTTGATTAAGTTATTTTGTATATTTTTATTCTCTATAATTGCGGTTTCCGCTAATGCCCAATCCCTTTCAAGTTTTATGATTTGCTCTTCTATTTTTAAATTATCGCTTTTCATTCACTTCTCCTATAGATTTTTCATACATTAATATGATACCATATTTATGATTAAAATAACAATATAAAAAACAGTTTTTTTGGAACTATTTTTTAATTGTCAGAAATTGATGACAAATTTTCTTTTTTTTATTAAAATTTGATTGGTTTGTTATATTTTTTTATTATAGTTTGCTTTATGTCCAAGAACAAATCTTATAAATTTGTATTTTGTTAAAAATAATGATATAATATAATTGTAAAGTTAAATTATGAGGTTGTTTAATGAAAAAAACAAAAGTTGGAATTATAGGTTGCGGTGACATTTGTAAAGCTTATGGCGTTGCTCACAAGACCTTCCGTCAAATAGATATTATCGGTTGTGCTGATATTATTCCCGAAAAAGCAAAAAAGATTGAAGAGGATTTCGGTATTAAAGCTTATGAAAAGGTTGAGGATCTTCTTGCAGTTGATGAAATAGAAATAGTTATAAACTTAACTGTTCCTAAAGTGCATGCTTTGGTTGACAAGCAAATCCTTAATGCAGGAAAGCATGTTTATTCCGAAAAGCCTATGGGTGTGACAGTAGACGAGGCAAAAGAAGTTATGGCACTTGCCGACAGCAAAGGTTTGAGAGTAGGTTGTGCTCCCGATACTTTTTTAGGTGCAGGAATCCAAACATCCATAAAGTTAATTGAAGACGGTTGGATTGGTGATGTATTTGCCGTTAACTGTAATATGATAGGTGGCGGTCCCGATAACTGGCATCCAAATCCTGACTTTTTCTTTAAGCCCGGTGGTGGACCTATGCTTGATATGGGCCCTTACTATACAACAGCTCTTATTGCTATGTTTGGGCCAATTGAATCTGTCACAGGAGTTTCTTTTAACGGTATAAAGGAAAGATATTTGCTTATTCCGGAACACAGAGCAGGGGATATTATTAAGGTTGAAGTTCCTACCCATAACAATACAATTTACCATTTTAAAAATGGTGTAAAGACAAACTTTACCACTTCTTTTGATGCTAAAGGCGGAACCACCTTTGCTCCTATTGAAGTTTACGGAACAAGAGGAACTCTCCTTGTGCCTGATCCAAACTCTTTCGGTGAACCCGTAAAGATTAGAATTATGGGACAAGAGTTGAAAGAGATTTCTTACGCTGATTACAACTACACAGGTTATTTAAGAGGTTTGGGAGTTGCCGATATGGCTGTTGCTATTGAAGAGGGCAGACCTCACCGTGCAAACGGAACCATGGCTCTTCACGTATTGGAAGCAATGCTGGCAACTTATATATCTTCTGATGAGAGAAGAACTGTTGACCTTGAAACCACTTGTGACAGACCGGCAAGAATGCCCCAAGCTTTGCCTGTTGGTATAGTAGATTAATTTTTATTCTAATTATATCCCCCATCAGTTTGGGGGATTTTTTTGTGATTTATGTTTTTTATTTGTAATTTGTATTTATCTATAAAAATATGGTATAATATAAGTGGACAATCTTCCAAAAATTAAGGAGAATTTTATATAAAATGGACGTTGGTAGTTCGAGTAGTTTGGATACTTACTCGATAATAGAAGACGCTGATTACAGTTATGCAGAGCTTTCATGCAGTATTATTGCTGAGGCTTCAGAAGAAACTTTTTCCGATATAAGAGACGCTCTTTCACAATATAAGACAAAACCTCTTATTTGGACCGGTTTAAATGAAATGGATTTAGATCTTTCCGAATATGAATCAGAAGGGGGGGTTGTTAAAAATCAATTAATGGATTTGTTTTTTAGGATTGATGTTATTCAAGGTGAATATGTTATTATAAACCACAATCCTGAAGTTATGATGAAATCTCCGGAAAACTATGTTTCTGTTTTAAATGATATATCTGATATAGCCGGCTCTTACGGATTGGAGATAATTCTCCTTATAGAGGGAAAGACTTTAGAGGGAATATGCTCAAACTTTGAGAAGATAAAACTTTTGAATATAAGTCATCCTTTTTTGAAATTGGGTCTTAATTTGTGTGATACTACGGATTTAAATAAGTTTTTTGACACTATTGATTATATAGATAATGTTATTTATTATCGGTTTTCTGCCGAAACTGATAATTTTAAAGATAACTTTACATTTATGGTGGATAAATTTGCGGACTCAGATGTGCTACTAACTGTCTGGAGCAATCTTGGTGAGATTGCGGACAGAGTTGTGTCCAAAAAGTTTATGGAATAATGATTAGATTAATGGCTGTAAAAGATGTGCCGAAGATAATGAAAATAGAGCGAACTTCTTTTTCGGACCCTTGGCACCCTTCAAGTTTCATTGATGATATTTTTAATCAAATTGGTTATGGCATAGTATATGAAGATAATGACACTGTTTTAGGTTATGCTTGTATGTGGCTTATGTATGATGAAGCCCATATTACCAATATAGCAGTGAAAGAATCTGAGCGTAGAAAGGGGATAGGAAAGGCATTGCTTAAGGCTCTTATTGATAAAGCTAAGAGCATTAATTACGAAAGAGCCTTGTTGGAAGTTCGCACATCAAACACAGGTGCCATAAAGCTTTATGAGAGCTTTGGATTTAAGATAATCCATACAATGAAAAAGTATTATATTAACAATGACGAAGACGGCTATTTAATGGAATTGAGATTTTAAATGAAGATATTGGGTATAGAAACTTCCTGTGACGACACAAGTGTTGCCATAGTGGAGGATGGAAGAAAGATACTGGCAAATGTAATATCAAGTCAAATAGATATACACAACGCTTTTGGTGGAGTTGTTCCTGAGATAGCATCCCGGTGTCATTTAGAATTTTTAATTCCTACCATAGAAGAGGCTTTAGAGAAAGCTTCTCTAACTATGGATGATATAGATGCGGTGGCTTGCACCAACAGACCGGGGCTTATAGGTGCTTTAATAGTGGGTGTATCTGCCGCAAAAGCTATAGCTCTGTCAAAGAATATTCCGCTTATTGGTATCCATCATCTTGAAGGTCATATATATGCTAATTGGCTTATGGATGAGGAAATTATTTTCCCATGTGTGTGCTTGGTGGTAAGTGGCGGGCATTCAGATATTATTTATATGAAAGACCATGGCCAATATGAGATAATGGCAAGGACAAGAGACGACGCTGCGGGGGAATGTTTTGATAAGTCGGCAAGAGCCTTAGGTTTAGGTTATCCCGGAGGGCCCATAATTGATAAATATGCTCAAAAGGGCAACCCGAAAGCTATTATTTTTCCAAAAGGTCGTATAGATAATTCTCTTGATTTTTCTTTTAGTGGGCTTAAAACCGCTGTTTTGAGATATATTGAGAAAAATCCGGATTATGTTTTGGAAGACGTTTGTGCTTCTCTTGAAAAAGATATTTGTGATGTGCTGGTAAAGAGAACTTTTGAGGTATCAAAGATAAAGCAAACTAAACAGATTCTTGTGGCAGGAGGAGTTGCTGCCAACTCAATGCTTCAAAGAATGATGAGAGAGAGAGCTGAAGCAAAGAGAGTTAATATTTGTATACCAAAACCTATTCTTTGCACAGATAACGCTGCTATGGTGGCTTCAGCTGCCTTTTTTAATTACGAAAGAGGATTGTCAAGCGGTTTGGACTTGGACGCTATAGCCAACGAACCCTTGATGAGTAGTTAAATTTGCGAGTAGCAAATCTGTCCCCCTAACTCCAAATCCCTAAAAATTTCGCAAGCTCTATTTTTTGGGAGACCTTGGGGTCGCAAGATTGGGGGGTGGCAGTTACCAAAGGCAACTGACGGGGGAATGGAATTCAAAGATTGCAGAGCTTTTAAGTTTTTAGGTGGCTATGGATAATAAAAGAGAACCCTTTAAAATAGTTGTTGAATATGTTTGTTTTATAAATGGAAGTGGAACGTGGGTTTCTGGGAAAATAGATAATGATGGAAATACACCTATGCTTTTTAATGTAGATATACATGGTAAAAATAGGGTAATTTCTAATGTTGAAGCAGTAAGAGGAACTCTTTGCAGAAGACCCCCGGAATTAATGAATGACGGAACTGTTGCTTTGAGATTAAAAGACATATCAAAAGACGACGTTGAAGTCGGCGACATTATAATAGAGAAAATAGATTAATTATAAGGAGAAAATTATGCCAAAGGTATTAGTAAGTGACAAGTTGGCACAACAGGGTATAGATATACTGAAAACTTGTGCTGATGTGGATGTAAACACAGGTCTTTCCGAGGACGAGCTTTGTGGAATTATAGGAGATTATGATGCTCTTGTAATTCGTAGCGGAACCCAAGTGACACAAAAGGTTCTTGAAGCTGCTTCAAAGTTAAAGATTATAGGAAGAGCCGGTGTAGGTGTGGACAATGTAGATGTTCCTTTTGCAAGTTCAAAAGGTATTATTGTTTGTAATTCACCTTCAGGAAATACTCTTGCTGCTTGTGAACTAACCTGTGGTATGATGTTAGCCCTTGCTCGAAACATTCCTCAAGCTTATGTTTCCATGAAAAATAGTGAGTGGAAGAGAAGCCTTTATGCAGGTATTGAACTTTTTGGTAAAACTCTTGCTATTCTTGGTTTAGGTAAGATTGGAAGAGAAGTTGCAAAGAGAATGCAAACTTTTGGAATGAAAGTTGTGGCCTTTGATCCATTTCTTCCTAAGGAAGTGGCAGATAATATGGGAATAGAGCTTCTTCCAATGGACGAAGCAATTAAAAAGGCTGATTTTATTTCTCTTCACTTACCAAAGAATAAAGACACCTTAGGTCTTATTAATAAAGATAAATTTGCCATTATGAAAGATGGTGTTCGTATTGTAAACTGTGCTCGTGGTGGTATTATTAATGATGAAGATTTGGTAGAGGCTATGAATAGCGGAAAGGTTGCCGGAGCAGCCATGGATGTATATTTAACCGAGCCTCCCGCATGGGACAATCCAATCTTTACTATGGATAAGGCTATATTTACTCCTCACCTTGGTGCATCTACAAAAGAAGCTCAAATCAATGTAGCTATAGATGTTTGTGAACAAATAAGAGATGTATTTATGGGCGGAACAGCCAGAAGTGCCGTTAATATGCCTTCAATGCCAAGTGATGTAATGGATATGGTTTCTCCTTATATGGATCTTGCAAGAAATATGGCTATGTTCTCAGTTCACTACATAGGGGCTCCTGTGGAAAAGGTGGAAATTGTATACTCCGGCGAGATTGCTAAATACAATACAGATTATTTAAAGAGAAGTGTTGTGACGGGTATTTTAACTCCTCTTCTTGACGAAGGTGTAAACCTTATTAACTGTTATGATTTAGCAAAGGGTAGAGGTTTGGTTGTTTCCGAAACAAAGATAGAAGACAGTGGTGACTATGCTTCTTTGATTACCTTAAAGGTCACCAGCAACGGTGTGGAGAGAGCTTTTAGCGGAACAATGCTTGACAATTCCATTCCGAGAATGGTTAACGCCAGTGGTTATAATGTAGAGTTCGCTTGTCACGGTTCTATCTTAACTATAAAGCATAATGATGTTCCGGGAGTTATTGGTAAGATAGGTAATGTTTTGGGAGACAATAATATAAACATTGCTTCAATGAATGACGGACGAAGAGAATTGGGAGACGAAGCCTTTATGGTTATAACCATAGACACCCAAGCAGATGACAAGGTTTTGGCAGAGCTTGCCGCTCTTGACCAAGTAAATTCTGTTCGTCAAATAAAATTTGATTAATTTTAATAAATACAGCTCTTTATGGGCTGTATTTTTGTATTTAAAGTGATTTAAAAGTGAGAGTATTTTTATAAATACCTATTTAAGATTTATTTTTAAAGACTTTATATAAAAAAATCCCAAATCCCTCAAAAATCTCTAATTTTTCGCTTAACGAAATATGTCTTTCCGTATCTCCTTGACGATTCTCGCAAAATAACATTTTTTAATGGCTAATGCCTTAAAAAATGACATTTTGCTGTGAGTCTACAGTCGATGACTACAATCCATATTTCTTACGAAAAATTGATCTTTTTGGTTTTTTGTGATTTTTTATGGGCTGTATTTTTGTATGTGGAGAGAAAATGCTTAAAGAATTGTTAAAGAAAACCAGAAGCTACAGACGTTTTGACCATAGTGTAAAGATTACAAGAGAAGAGCTTACAGATATAGTGGAAATCTATAGACTTCTCCCTTCAGCCATGAATCATCAGCCTTTAAAGTTTTATATAGCTTGCGATGAGGAAATTGTTGATAAGCTTTTTGAATATACTTTTTGGGCCGGAGCAATAAAGGACGGAAAACCTGTGTCGGAAGAGAGTCCTGTGGCTTATATAGTTATTTGCTTTGATAAAAGTATTGGTGGATGTTGTGACTGGGACGCCGGTATAACTTCTTTGGCACTTATGGAAAGAGCTGTGGAAATGGGCTATGGCGGCACAATTATCGGAAGTTTTACTAAGGATAAGTTTATAGAAATATTGGGAATAGAAGAAGGTTTAGAGCCAAATTTGATTTTGGCTTTGGGAAAGCCTATTGAAAATGTTATTTTAACTGACCCAAAGGATGGAGAAATTACCTACTATAGAGATGAAAACCGAAATCACTATGTTCCTAAAAGACCCATATCTGAAATATTAAAGAATTGATTTGATTATTTTGAGAAAATAATGATATAATATAATTAGAGAAAAAAAAGGAGAAACCGGAAATGTTAGGAGACATTCAATTTCATAACCCGACACATTTATATTTTGGAAAGGACGCTTTGGATGCTTTAAAAACTGAGCTTCCCAAGTATGGTCCAAATATAATGTTAAGCTATGGTGGTGGTTCCATAAAGAAAAATGGAGTTTATGACAAAGTTGTAGCAATCTTAAAGGAATGCGGAAAGAATATAATAGAAGACCCGGGAGTTATGCCCAATCCCACTATTCATAAGGTTTATGACGGGTGTGATTTGGCAAAGGATAACAATGTGGATTTGATACTGGCAGTTGGTGGGGGGTCAGTTTGTGATTATGCCAAGGCTGTTTCTATTTCTGCTTATTGTGAAGATGACTTTTGGCAGAAGTATTTCATTGACGGAGAACCTTTGGATGTAGGGCTTAAAACCATTCCTGTGGCTTGTGTATTGACTATGCCCGGAACCGGGTCTGAAATGAATATAGGCTCAGTTATAACAAATCCCGATACAAAACTGAAATATGGATATTACACCCAAATTTATCCTGATTTCTCTATTTTGAATCCGGAATTTACATATAGTTTGCCTAAATATCAAATGGTTGCGGGTATTTTTGATATTATGAGTCATATTATGGAATCCTACTTTTCCGGAGAGGATGACAATACAACAGATTATATTGCGGAAGGTTTAATGTCTTCTCTTGTTAATTCTTCAAGAGTAGCTATTAAGAACCCTACTGATTATGAAGCAAGAAGTAATATTATGTGGACTGCCACATGGGCTTTAAACTATTTGTTAAGCTGTGGAAAAGAAGGGGACTGGGAAGTTCACATGATAGGTCAAGCTATAGGTGGTGTGACAAACGCTACTCATGGAATGACCCTTTCTGCAGTTCAAATCCCTTACTTTAAGATTATAATGCCTTATGGTTTGGATAAATTTGTAAGGTTTGCCAAAAATGTTTGGCATGTAGATTCTAAAGGCAAGAATGATGAGGAAATTGCCAAAGAGGGACTCACAAAGCTGGAAGCTTGGATGAAAGACATCGGGGTGGTTATGAGTGTTAAGGAATTAGGTTTAACGGAAGAGCTTTTCCCTGATGTAATAAAAGGTTGTTTCTATAATTCTACAGGATATAAACAATTAACGGAAGAGGATGTTATAGACATTTTGACAGAAAGTTTAAATTATTAGATTCCCCTTTAGCAAAGTTTTAAAGAGTTCTATGTTAGGAAATTTTGAATATCATAACCCTACTAAAATATATTTCGGCAAGGATGCTTTAGATAACCTCTTGCCGGAAATTAAAAATTATAATAGAATAATGCTATCCTATGGTAAAGGCTCCGTTATAAAAATAGGCCTTTACCATAAGGTTTTGTCTTTGTTAGAAGAGGCAGGTAAAACAGTAATCGATGACGGTGGAGTTATGCCAAATCCCACTTATGACAGAGTTTTGGAAGGTTGTCGTAAAGCGAGAGAAGAGAATATTGATTTTATATTGGCTTTAGGTGGCGGATCTGTCTGTGATTATGGAAAGGTGGTGTCCGTTTCTGCTTATTGTGAAGGAGATTTTTGGGAAAAGTATATTGAAAATAAGGAAAAGCCAAAGTGTAAAATAATTCCTATGGGATGCGTTTTGACAATGGCAGGAACGGGCTCGGAAATGAACTCAAAGGGAGTTATTTCTCATAAGGGACTTATGAAAAAAGCGGGAGTGAGATGTCATCATTTTCCTGTGTTTTCAATATTAAATCCTATGTGGACCATGACACTTCCGAAATATCAAACAATGTCAGGTTGTTTTGATGTTTTAAGTCATATTATGGAGAATTATTTTTCCGGGGAGGATGATAACACTTCCGATTATATGGCGGAAGGCATAATGAGAAGCCTTATACATGCTTCCTTAAAAGTATTGGAAGACCCCAATGACTATGAAGCAAGAAGTAATATAATGTGGTGTGCCTGTTGGGGTTTAAACGGACTTACCGAATGCGGAAAGGGTGGAGGTGACTGGGAAGTTCACAAGATAGGTCATGCTATAAGTGTGGTGACAGATGCAACCCACGGAATGACACTTTCTGCAGTTTCTTATAAATATTATGATATGATAATGCCTTTTGGTGTTAAAAAGTTTAAGAGATTTGCCGAAAATGTTTGGAGAGTGAATTCTGCAGGTAAAAGTGATATAGAAGTAGCCAAAGAGGGTTTATTTTGCATGAAAGAATGGATGCAAAAACTTGGTTTGGTGACGGATATGAAGGATTTGGGCGTCACAAAAGATAATTTGGAAATAATTCTTAAAAGTGTTGTTTATAACAAAGGTGGTTATAAACAACTGACTCCGAAAGAGGTTAAGGAAATATTGAGTTGATTTTTTAATTTGCCCCCTTTTCTGTTGCTTTTTTTTTTAAAATGTAGTATAATATAATTAGTAATAACATTTAGGAGAAAATAAATGAAAAAGTTTTTAGTTTTGGTAATAGCTTTGGTATGCGTTGCCGCTATGACTTACGCAGAAACCACAGCTTTGAAGAATGCTGAGAAATTGGAAAATGTTGTTGAAATGAGAGCTGACCAATTTATAAGGGATTGTGGATGTGATGTTTGCACATGTGCTTCTTGTGAATGCAAGGAATGTTCTTGTGAAAAATGTTCTTGTTGTGAAAACGGTACTTGTGTAAAGTGTTCTTGTTCAGGAGATTCTTGTAAAGATTGTTCTTGTGTTGAAAGTGCTGAAGTAGTTGCTATCAGATCTGACGAAGAAAGAGCAGCCTTTGAAGCTAGAGTAGACGCACTTTTGGCTTCTTTGGGAAAGACAGAAGTTAAGTCTGAAGAAGTTATAATTGAACGTGAACCAAGTCCCGATGTTCCTTTGTTTGTAAAGAAAGAGATAAAGCGTGAATATCTTCAAAGCTATGAAGAAGAGGAAGTTGTGACCGAAGTTAAGGTAGAGAAAAAAGTTGCTCCAAAGAAGACTAAGAAAGTGACTTACGGTTACTCCCACAAGTAAATATTAAAAAAACATAGCCTCCAATGCGGAGGCTTTTTTCATGCTTTTATCTATATAATTGTAGTAAAAGATTGTGTAAATATCGGTAAAGAAGGGATGGTATATTAAAAAAGAGAAAATAATTGTTTTTATGTTTATATTATAAATTCCTCTTTCGGTAAGTTTTAGTAAAATTATCATTTAAAGCCTTGAGATAGGAGGGGCCCAATTAGGTTATTGAACGTCTTATCTTAGGTTTATTTTTTTTTAAAGAATTGTTGTTTTTGTGTGTTTTGTGATATAATATAAGTGGGAAATAGTTTGTTTGAGAAAATATTATGAAAAAAGCAATATTTATTCTAATTATATTTATTTTGTCTTTATGTCTGTTGCAAGCTGATAATCCTACGGAGGATGTGAAAGAAGACCTTGGGCAGAAAATACAAACCGACGAAAAAGATAGCAAAACTGTGGTGGCAAGGGGATATGCCACTATAAAAGATGATAATATTGCCAAGGCAAGGGATGAAGCTGTTAAGGATGCTCAAATCAAAGCTCTTGAGCAGGTTGTAGGGGTTTTTGTTGAAGCAGAAACTGTGGCAAAGGATTACGAAGCTTTAAACAAAAACATTTATACAAATACCAAGGGGTATGTTTCTTCATATAAGATTATAGAGGGTAGCGAAGAAACGCGAACAATTGATGATATAGTTGTTTATTCTCTTGCCATAGAGGCCACTATTAATCTGACGGATTTGTATAAGAAACTCAATGAAATTTCCAATCTCTATGATAAGATAGGGAAACCAAAGTTTTTTGTTCTCGGAACTGCTACCAGTAATGTTGGCGGAGATGACAGGGACTTGGTAGAAGGGCTTATGATAGAGCATTTGCAGGAGTGGGATTTTGATATAATAGATAAGACAATGCTTTCTCTTCAAATTGAGAGTAATCCTAATATGTCAAATTTGCTGAAAACCATGAAGGAACATGATATAAAAATCCTTGTTATGATCTCTGCTGATTCAACCAATCAAAATTTGCCTACAGGTGACATTTTAGCAGGTGTTTTTGATTGGTCTTGGGGACGATGGGGTTTGGGCAGATTGGCAGATACCAATAATGTTAATACCAAACTGACTTTAAAATTTATTGATACAGTGACAGAAGAGATATTTTATAACAAGAATATATCTTCTTCCGATTTTGCTGTGACTATTACAGAATCCAACAGAAAAACTGTAGAAGATTCTATTAAAAAAGGAATGAATAGTTTTTTTGAAAAATATGACAATGAATTGAAAAAAGTTTTGACAGACCGCTGGGTGGAAGTAGGGGAGCGAAATGTTTACAAAATATCTGTAGACGGGCTTGACAGAAAATCTTTTATGTTTATTAAGGATTGTATCAGAGAAAAGGATAGGTTTATAAGAACTGTCACAAACGAGATTTTTAGGGACAGCAAAGCTTCTTGGGAGATTACCACTCTAACAGACAAAAACACTTTTATGGACTATTTGGAAGCCATCACATATGAGAATAAACATATAGTTATAACAGGTATATATGGCAATATAATTGAAGCTCATTTGAGATGAGTTTGTCTTCTATCTAAAATTGCGAGAGCAAATTTAAGCTGACTCTATCTATACCTTGGGTTGCTCTGTTAGATTATTAGGCTTTTATCTCGCAAGCGAGTGAATGCATAAATTTGCAATTCTATGCAAATTTATTCCTGACCACCCACCATTCGCTTTGCGAATGGTCCCCTCTCCTTCCAAATCCCTAAAAGTTTCGCAAGCTCAACTTTTTGGGAACCCTTGGATGAAAGGAATTTGCGGTTGCAAATTCAGTTCAAGGAGGGTGAGTCTAACGACTGATGCTTTTGCCGCAACAGAGCCTTTATCTCGCAAAGCAAGGGAATGCAAAAGGGGAGATAGGCTTTTTCGGGAACCCTCAAGTGGTAGTAGGAGGACTTGATGATTAGCAGCATAGCAAGACTTTTAGTAAATGGTTTTTTGGGGTGAGAAAAGGGTGAGGTATATAAAAGGAGTGTAAAAATGGCTCTTAAAGAAAAAAACGCAAAAATTTTGTTATTTTTGGCAATAGTCTTATCTATTTTTATGGTAGGATGTCAAACAAATGAAGGAGCAAAAACCGGTGTTTCTTCATCTGTTTCTAAGGTTTCGGATACCCAAGTTTCTGATAATAGTTCCGGCATTCGAAAGATTATTATAGATACAGATACAGGTGCTGATGACGCTTCCGCCATTATTCTTGCCGCAAAGACTGAGAATGTGGATATATTGGGAATTACCACTCTTGTGGGCAATGTGGATCTTGAACAGAGTGTCAAAAATGCTAAAATGGCTTTGGAGTTGGCCGGCTGTGATGCTCCTGTATATAGAGGTGCATCCATCAACACAATGGGCGAGAAAATTGAAGCTTTTAGTGTATTTGGCAGTGACGGAATGGGAGAAGCGGGTATTGTAAATCCAAAGGGTGATGCGGAAGATAGTGACGCAATCCTTTTCATTTTGGAAACCGTTAAAAAATATCCTAACGAAGTGGAAATAGTGGCAGTAGGTCCTGCTACCAATATTGCTTTAGCAATTGAAAAAGACCCTGTGACTATGAAAAAGGTTAAGAGAATATGGTCTATGGGAACAACGGGCTTAGGACCCGGAAATGCTTCTCCTGTGGCAGAATTTAATGTATATGCGGATCCTCTTGCTTATAAGATAATGTTGGACTCCGGGATAGATATAACTGTGGTGGGTTTGGATATGTGCGGAGATGAGGCACAATGGACAGACGAACAGTTTAAAAAGCTTGAAATTAATGAATTAGGACAGTTTGTGGCAGCGTCTTTCGGAAAGATTAGAGAGTTTTATGCCTTAAACGGATCTGAGGGTTCTGTTATGAATTGTGATACAGTTGCCATGACATGTGCTTTATATCCGGATTTTGTAAAGAAAACCATTAAGTGTCACGGAAGCTGTATTGTTGATAAAGGTGAGACTTTTGGACAGGTGATTTTTTATAAAGAAGGTTTTCACTACGATGTGGTATCCAATGATTATGATTATAATGTGACTTTGGTTACAGAAGTGGATAAGGCAAACTATTTTAACACATTTCTTTCAGCTATTAAATGATTTTATTGGTTTATAGGTGATTTAAATGATATGGAAGATAGTATTTGAGTTTTTTATTTATTTTATTGCAGGGTTTATAATAATGGCAATAAACATAGGGTTGGGGTTTAGTTTTCGTCCCACTCTAAAGATAGGAATGTTGATTTCATTTGCGATTAACATTATAATATGGTTTATAGCTTTTAAATTTATAAACGTGGTAGGGGGAAGTGTCCCTTTAAGGGGCATATTGACCTTTGTGGCAATAAACCTTTCTTCTGTTTTTTGGTATAGTTTAAAATATTACGTAAACACACAGATTGTGGAATAATTATCAGTTTTATCTAAAACAATTTATACATAGGAGTTTAAATAATGACTTTGGTAATAATATTTATATCGGGAATTATAATTCTATTTTTGGGATACAAGTTTTACGGATCTTTTCTTTGCAAAGAGTTTGAAGTAGATAAAATAACCATTCTTCCTTCTAAAGCAAAGGAAGATGGGGTTGACTTTATTCCTACAAAGCTTTGGGTATTATTTGGTCATCATTTTTCTTCTATTGCAGGTGCCGGTCCTATTATTGGTCCTATTACAGCAGCTTTGTTATTCGGTTGGATACCGGCTCTTTTATGGATTTTGATAGGTGCCATTTTTATGGGTGGACTTCACGATATGGCTTCTCTTGTTGCTTCTGTTCGTAACGATGGTGAGTCTATATCTTCTATTTGTAAAAAATATCTTAGTCCCGTTTCTTATAAAACATATTTGGGTTTTGTTTTATTGGCGCTAATCTATATTATTATAGTTTTCTGTGATTTAACATCCTCAACTTTTGCGCCTACATCAACCGATCCGGCTCAAATTAAGTCAAGCAACGGTATTGCTTATGCCTCATTTTTCTACATAATCCTTGCTATGTGTTTTGGTATATTAACCAAAACCAAAAAGCTGAGTTTTATTGTTGCTACTTGTATTTTTGTGCCACTTGTGTTTATAGTAATATTTGCAACACAATATATGCCCATTATGGCTATAATGAGCAATGCCAACCCTAAAGTCATATTTAGTCTTATAATTTTGGCATATTGTTTTATAGCTTCTTTGTTGCCTGTATGGTTCTTATTGCAACCAAGAGATTATTTATCTTCTTTCCTTTTGTTTGCATGTATTTTATTCTCATTTATTGGTATTATTATTGCCGGCCCAACGGGACATATAAATATAACTTTCCCTGCTTGGACAGGTTGGTATGCCCAAGGTCAAGGGTATTTATTCCCTGTTTTGTTCGTGACCATTGCTTGTGGTGCTATTTCCGGTTTCCACTCAATGGTTTCCAGCGGAACCACATCTAAACAGGTTGAAAGCCCCAAAGACATTAAAAGAATAGGATATGGAGCTATGATAGTAGAATCTGTTTTGGCTCTTATAGCTCTATGCTCAATAATGATTTGCTTTAAAGGAGATACAAAAGGTTTAACTCCAAATGAGATATTTGCAACAGGTTTTGGTAATTTTGTATCTTCCATTGGTATTCCTGCCATAGCAGGTAAAACCTTTGCTCTTCTCGCCATTTCCACATTTCTCTTAACTACTCTTGACACATGCACAAGGCTTGCCAGATATATTGCGGAAGAGTTTGTGGGGAAGAAAAACTTTGGATTGGATTTATTATATACATTTTGTATATTAGCTTTGCCTGTCATTATGGTGTTTGTTAAAATGCCGGATCCGGCTAACAGTGATACCTTTATTCCTATATGGAAAGCCATTTGGCCTGTGTTTGGTGCTACCAACCAGCTTTTGGCAGCCCTTGCTCTGTTGGTAATATATATAATTCGTGTATACAAGAAAAAATCTACTTGGTTTATATTTATACCAATGTTATTTATGATGGTAACTTCTATAGCAGGTTTAGGCCAATTGGTTATTGAAGGTATTCATGCAAATAATTATTTGATAGCAGGATTAAGCGGAGTGTTGATTATTCTTGCTGCAATAATGTGTATTGATGTTATATTCTTCCGAATTAGAAGCTCTCACAAAAAGATGAAAGAAGAAGTGGACATGTAAAATCAATAATCAAAAATAGAAAATCAAAAATAGAAAATCAAAAATAGTGGTGCTTAGGCACCACTTTTTTTCAAATCACAAATTACAAATCACAACACGTTGTGCGTCAGCACCACGATAATTTTGCATTGTGCATTAATCATCCGTATTTAGTATTATTGTCACGGGACCGTCATTTTGGATATCTACTTTCATATCGGCTCCAAAAGAACCGTGCTCAACTTTTGATACTTCTTTTTTTGCTATATCAATAAAATATTTATACAATTTTTCTGCGTGAGAGGGGTCTCCTGCTCTCTCAAAGGAAGGTCGCTTTCCCTTTTTTGTGTTGGCAAGAAGGGTGAATTGGCTGATAACAAGCAAATCACCCTGTATATCAAGCAAAGATAGGTTCATTTTCCCGTCAATATCTTCAAATATTCTTAAATTGATTATTTTATTTATAAGCCAATCTGCTTCTTTTTCTGTGTCTTCTTTTGCAACTCCTAAAAGGACATTTAAACCCTTTCCTATTTTACCTATAATCTCATCCTGAACTTTAACAGATGAAGAGGATACTCTTTGAACAACTGCAATCATATTAAATTCCTTTTATTCCAAATCACAAAGTTAAATTTGCGGTGCAAATTTAAAAAACAAAAATCAAAAATAGAAAATCAAATTTGTGGTGCTACGCACCACCTATGTTAGCGGGCTCTAAGCTTTGTAGACGCCCCTTTGAACTTTTGACGCCACATAACCAAAGTGGAGTGTTAACTCCACGATATTGATTTTTGTTTTTTGATTATTGATTTTAACTTTCTGCCTTATTTATGGCTATGGTCTACTCTTGAAGCGGGTCTGTATATATCAAAAACTTCCGGTATATCTTTGATTTTTGTCATAATTAAATCCAGTTGGGCATAATCTTTAACATTTAATATTAAATCCATATCCAGTGCTTCCGGTCCGTCTTGTTTCATGTTAAGACTTGAGAGTTTAACATTTTCCAAAGCGATTATGGAAGTAATGGCATTAATGATTCCAACTTTTCCCATAGTTTTTATTTTTAATCTGGCGGGAAAGGTTTCTATAGATGAAAACCAATCTATTTCCACCAATCTTTCCGGCTCTTTTAGCAGAAGGTCTGCTACGTTGGCACAATCCTTTGCATGAATTGTAATACCTCTACCTCTGGTCACATAACCTATTACTTCTTCTCCGGGCAAGGGATCACAACATCTGCCTCTTTGATACAAAACATCGTTTATACCGTCAAAGGATACTTCCAATTTTCCTTGGGAGGGAGGAGCCAAAATAACTTTTTCTTCTTTGTTTTTGCTATCTTCATCGTCAATAAGTTTTTGGCATTTGTTGACGAAGGATTGTGCAGAGAAGTTGCCTAAGCCTATGGCAACAAAGAGATCTTTTTCTGTTTTATAATTTTTTCCTAAAAATGCATTTATATGTTTTTGAGTTAAAATAGCATTTCTTTCTTTATCTTGACGTTTTATTTCTTTTTCGACAAATTCACGGCCTCTTTTTTCATATTCATCGAAATATTTTCTCTTGAAAAATCTTTTAATATTGGTTTTGGCTGTATCGGTTTTAACAAAGTCCAACCAGTCGTTTCCCGGCTCGGCATTTTTACGGGAAATAATTTCAACGATATCTCCGTTTTGGAGCTGAGTGTTAAGGGGCATCATCATACCGTTTATTTTTGCTCCGACACAGTGTTCGCCCACATTGGTATGTATTCTGTAAGCAAAGTCTACCGGGGTTGCTCCGGATTTCATATCAATAACATCTCCTGTGGGAGTGAATATGAAAACCTGGTCTGAAAACATATCGTTTACTAAGTTATTGAAAAACTCGTCACTGTTATCCGCATCTCTTTGCCAGTTGAAAAGTCTTTGTCGGAGATAGGACATTTTTCTTTCAAAGAAATCACCTTTAACTGTGCCTTCTTTATATTTCCAGTGGGCAGCAACCCCGTTTTCTGCGGTGGAATGCATTTCTTCTGTTCGGATTTGGACTTCAATAGGTTCACCGTCCAATGCCAAAACCTTTGTGTGAAGTGATTTATATCCGTTGGATTTGGGTTTTGCTATATAATCCGTAAACATTCCCGGAATGGGAATCCACAGTTCGTGGACAATTCCAAGGGCAATGTAACATTCAGGTTGAGTTTTGACTATAACTCTCAAGGCAAGAAGGTCGTTTATGTCTTCAAAGGCACATTTTTTCTTAATCATTTTATTTCTGATAGACCAGAAATTTTTGGCTCTTGCTTGAACTTCTGCTTTAATATTGTTGGCTTTTAGAACATTTTTCAGCTGGTCCACACACATTTCCAGCATCATTTTACGTTTTTCTTTGGTCTTGTTTACCTTCTCTGCCATTTTCCGATAGTCTTCCGGATAGAGGTATTTAAAGGATAAGTCTTCAAGTTGGCTTTTAATGGTATAGACACCAAGTCTGTGAGCAATGGGGGCGAAGATTTGAATGGTTTCCCTTGCCATTCGTTTTTGTCTGTCCGGGGGAAGAGAGCTTAAGGTCCTCATATTATGAAGCCTGTCTGCAAGTTTTATAACCATAATACGAAAATCTTTACTCATGGCAAGGAATATTCTTCGCATATTAAAGGCATTTTTGGTAAAATATGATTTCTTTTTTTCTATATCAAAAGAGGGATCCACAGACCCGTCTATTCTGTCAGTTTCAAAATCTTGTTGATTTAATTTGGTTAATCCTTCTACAAGGTTAGCGATTTCAGGGGAGAATTCTTCTCTTATTCGGTCAATGGTCCAGCCTTCCACATCTTCTACAACATCGTGGAGAAATCCGGCACAAATAGAGGCGTCATCAAGCTCCAGGTCCGACAGAATTTCCACAACACCTAAGGGGTGAATGATATAAGGCTCACCGCTTTCCCGTTTTGCTTTTGAATGAGCTTCTTTTGCTGTTTCAAAAGCCCGAGTGATAAGGTCTATGTTTGCGTCTTTGTTATTTGATTTTATTTTATTAATAATATTATTAAACTTTTTATCAACTAAAGCATCGTAATCAACTTGTTCCATAATACTACTCCCATTATTATTATATCATATTTTAAAGAAAAAATGAAAATTAATTTAATAAAATCTCTTTAATTTTAATTTTCTGTGATTTTTTGGTATAATATATGTGTAAAGTTTATATATAAAGGGACATATTATGAGACCGAAATATCATTTTGCACCCATAGAAGGATATATGGGAGACCCTAACGGACTGGTTTATTACAAAGGGCTTTACCATTTGTTTTATCAACACAGGGTGGATTTTTCTCTCGAAAAAGTTTGGGGGCCATTTTTTTGGGGACATGCCACAAGTCCAAACCTAATTGATTGGACAGAAAAAGAACAAGCTTTCCCTATTGAGAAGGGAATTAATGCCTTTTCCGGCTCCGGCATAGTTGATTATAATAATATTAGCGGTTTAAAAGAAGGAGAGGATGACCCTATTTTGCTCTTTTGGACAGAGGTGGAAATGTATACCACCAAGACCTATGCCATAAGATTATCTTACTCCACAGACGGAGGAAATACTTTTTCTATCCACCCGAAAAAGCTTATAGAAGTTCCCGACGCCCCCGGCGGTATCTGTTGCGACAGAGATCCTATGGTGATCTTTCATAGAGAAACCGGGAAATTTATTCTTGTTTTTTACGGTGAATATTATTCTAAGAGCAAAAAGCCTTCATTTGTTATATTTTCTTCTGAGGATATTTTTAATTGGGAATATGAAAGCGAGATTCCAAGCTTATTTGAATGTGCGGATATTATGGAGCTTCCTGTCCAAAATACAGAAGAAAAGAAGTGGGTTTTTATTGATGCTCCCGGAGATTATATGGTTGGAGATTTTGACGGCCACAAGTTTATACCTTGCCAAGACATAATTAGGCCTGAAAGAAATATGCCAAATTATGCCTGTCAATCTTGGAAATATGAGGGAAAGGTTATTCAAACCGGAGTGACATTAATGCCTAAGTTTAAAGGCGAGAGGTGGCAACAACAGATGACTTTTCCTGTAGAGTTGGGGCTTAAAAAAGTTGATGATAAATATCTATTGACAAAAACTCCCATAGAAGTCCCAAAAGAATTGGTCTATGAAGCAAATAATATAAGGGCAAGGGATATAAATTCTCTTATGATGGACAACCTTGAAACTTGTGAAATAGATATTGAGGCAATATGGAACCCTTGGACAAGCCTCTCTCTCTTTACATATAGCGGAATAGTTTCTTTTGAGTTCTTTAGAGAACAGGTATTATGCGGATGTGCCTTTCCCTTGAAAGAGGCAGAAAAGGTAAAGATAAAAATATTTGTGGATAGGACATCTATGGAAGTTTTTGCCAATGATACAATATTTATTCCTCTGCCAAAAAGAGAGGATTGGACTTGCGAGAAGTTCAAAACAGAAACATTTTTAGACAGAGATGTTTTGATTGAAAATATAAGGATATATAAGATATAAAAAAAGGTGCGACGGCACCTTTTTTTTTGGGTTGCTCTGTTAAATCAGTAGGCTTTTATCAATGAACCCCCTTTAGGGGGGCTACGAGGAAAATCTTTGATTTTCCCGTGGGGGGGCCGTGCGAGTAAAATTAGCGAAGGCAAATTATACTCAACTATTATTTGTGACATTTGGTTTTTTACCCACAAAAAGAACAAAACCTATAAATTTCACCATATATATATGAAAGCAAAAAAAACTTTGATTTAAGGTGTGGGTGCGGTAATGTTAGAGAAAGTGAAAATTAAAGACACAATTAAAAATATGATAATCAGGCACGGAACCAATGTGACGGTAAACAGTCAAAGTCAGGTGGTTTTGTTAAGACCTTTGTCAAGTTCTGAAATAAAGAACTACCTTGACGATATCGAATCCATGGCAGTGATAAAACCTGCCCTGTTTCTCATATTTCCCTACGATACCACCATTACGGATAACAACACATTTGTTCTCAATAATCGTTCATATATAATAAGGAAAGTCACCCCTTTTATGTGCGAATGTGAGATAATATATAAATCCGCAATAGGATATTAAGTTTGTGCATTATTTACAACTAAGGAGATGTTTATGGCAAACACAAACAAAGGAGATGTAGCTTCCTTACTCGAACCCAGTATCAGAACTCTCTTTACAGAGTTTTATGATAAATATTCTCAAACTGCTACATATAAACAAATATCTACTGTTATTAACAGTAAATCTGATACAGAAAATTACGCTTGGTTAACAGAAAGTCCCACCATGAGAGAATTTGTTGACGAAAGAGTTATAAAAGCTGTCAGCGAAAATACTTATCTTCTCAAAAATAAAACTTGGGAAGCTACCTTAGGAGTTGAAAGAAGTGCTCTCGAAGATGATAAATACGGTCAAATCAGAATAAGAATTGAGGATCTGGCCAAAAATGTTTCTCTGCATAAAAATAAACTTGTCTTTGAAACCCTCATTTCGGGAGTGACACAAAAATGTTTTGACGGTCAAAACTTCTTTTCAACCACTCACAAATACCAAGGAAAAGGAGTCTATTCCGGTAGTCAATCAAACCTTGGAACTTTGACTCTCACAGAAGCAAACCTAAAAACCACCATTTCAAATATGGCAAAGCTTAAGTCTTCTGCAGGTGAACCTCTCAATGTTATTCCGGATACCATAGTGGTTCCCCCGGACTTGGAATGGACTTCCAAAGAATTGGTATTTTCAAGTTCCATAGGCACCAGCCACTCTGTCAACACTTTAAAGGGCACCCTTAATGTTATCGTTTCTCCCTATATAACCGATACAGACAGTTGGTATCTCCTATCTTGTGAAAATGTTCTAAAACCCATTATATTACAAGAAAGATGCGGTGTGGAATTTGTTTCTTTAGGAGCTGACAGCGAAGAAGGTTTTATGAGAGATTTGTTCATGTTTGGTGTGAGAGCAAGATATAACGCAGGATATTCATATTGGCAATTGGCTTATGCCAATATACCTGCCTAACCGAAGCATAAAAATCCCGGGACAAAAAAGCAGAAAGCAGAATCTGTCCCCCTAATCGCAAGATTGGGGGGTGGATTTTTGCATAGCAAAAAGACGGGGGGATGGAATTTTAAATTTGCGTTGCAAATTTACCTTAATGCCCCTTGTTTTCGAGTTCCCGAAAAGCCAGGTTTACGAAACCTTTTGTAAATGGGCTTTATGGGCTACGATTCACCGGGATGGTTGTCTGCCTTCTGCTTTAAATTTGTGATTTGAAAAAGAAAAAAGGAGATTTTATGGAAAGAGAGGCAAAAATTTTTGAAAGCGGAAATTATGAAGATAAAGGGATTTCCGTATCAGAAGAAGACCTTCAAAAATATGTTAATAATTTTAAACCCTGTCCTGTTAAACTGGAACATTCCGACACAGCTTTTGACGGTGTATTAGGGACATTGCTAAAAATATACCAAAAAGGAAAGGAACTCTTTGGCATAATAGATTTTTCAGAAGAGGCTTGGAATCTTATTGAAAAAGCCCATGCCAAAAAGCTTTCAATTTCCTTAAACCCTGACAATTATTCTATAAGTGAAATATCAATTGTTCAAAATCCCAGAGTAGAGGACGCAAGAGTGTTTGCTTTTGCTTTGGATTTTTTGGAGGAAAATTTGACAGATTACGAAATATTGAAGAAAGAAAACCAAAAACTAAAAGATGCTCTATCCGGTATAGAAGCCGAAAAATTGGCAGAAAAGTTTTTTAGTGAAGGGAAATTGACCCCGGCAACCAAAAACATTGCTATAGAGTTGTTCAAATGTGACAGTTTGGTAAAGTTTGGGGAAAACAATATTCCTGTCACCAACCTTTTTGAAGCCTTTTTGGAAAAGCTCCCAAAACAAATTCCTTTTGGAGAGCTTGAAAAACCCGTCTCTTCGGAAAGCAAGTTTTCGGACGAACAAATAGAATACGCTCATAAATTAGGCGTTAACTTGGGAGGCAAATAGTGGCATACACAAATATGACAAGCCCTAAGGGTGCATTATGGGCAGAAGGAAAGAAAATATCCTTGCCCGTAAACAATATTAAAATCTATGAAGGTTCTGTGGTCTTTGCGGTTTCCGGAAAAGCTGTTTATACAGCCGCAAGCGGTGCCCCTTATTTAGGTGTGGCAAATGAAACCGTAGATAATACGGATAACGGAAACAAAACCATATCCGTCTTAACAAAAGGTGTATATGAATTTACAGGTGCATCTCTCACAAACGGAGATATGGGGAAAACCGCATATCTAAATACTTCCGTTAGTCCCAATACCATAACCACGACAAAACCTTCATCAAGCGGTGCTTTGATAGTTCCCCTTGGAAAGATTGTAAAAATTATATCATCTACAGAGTGTTTTGTTCGCATAGACGGCTTTGCCTGTGTTTGCGACGTCACAGTAGCGTAAAAGAATAGGGGAGCAAAATGTAATCTTTTGCTCCCCTTAAAAGTCAAAGAGTTTAGTGATGCTATGCATCACTTTTTTTTTATTCAAATGACAATTGTTATAAAGTTATAACAGATAATCTTTTTTTTATTTTTTTGTTTATTTTGCTTGATAAAACTGTAAAAATATGTTATAATAAAAATAGAATAAACAAAAGGAAAAGAATATGAAAGATTTTATAATTGAAGATAACACACTAATAGAATACGATGGTGACGAAGATGTTGTTATTATTCCCAAAAATGTCACAAAAATTAGGTTTAATTCTTTTTATGATGCGTATTTTATAAAAATAATAATCCATAAAGATGTCAATGAAATAGATTATGGAGCTTTTGAAGACAGTCATTCTTTAGAAGAAATAATTGTTGATGAAGACAATAAACATTACAAATCCGTAGATGGGGTATTATACACAAAAGACGGCAAAAAATTAATAACTTATCCCTTTAACAAACCGGACACTGAATTTACTGTTCCGGAAGGAGTTGAAGAAATATGCCAAACTGCATTTAGAGATAATGAATATTTGTCTGATCTTATTTTACCTAATTCATTAAAAAAATAGGTTCTTTTGCATTTGAAGGAGCATGGATAAGTGTAATAATAATTCCCAATAATGTAGAAGAAATATGTAGTGGGGCTTTTAATCTCTGTCATAGTTTATCAGAAATAAAATTATCCGATAGTTTAAAAACCATAGGAAGGCAAGCTTTTGGTTATTGTAGATTTAATAACATTGAATTACCTGAAAGTTTAACTTCCATAGAAGCAGGTGCCTTTAGCAACTGTAGTAAATTAACAAAAATCACTATACCTAAAAATGTTAAAGAATTGGGAGACGCTATTTTTGAGTCTTGTGAAAATCTTAAAAGTGTTAAGATAGAAGCAAAAATAAAAATGCTTCCTAAGGGCTTTTTGTATAGATGTAATAATCTAACAGATTTTCAAATCCCTGAGTCTGTGACCAAAATCGGTGAGTATGCACTTTATTTTTGTGAAAACCTAAAAGAGATTAAAATCCCGGAAAAAGTATGGTATATAGGAAAGTGGGCTTTTGTAAACTGTTTTAATGTAAAAACCATTAAGATACCGGAAAATGTAAAATCTATGGGGGAAGGTATCTTAGGTGGTAACTTCTTGGAAAAAGCTGACTTTGGCGATAATGAACATTTTACTATAATAGATGAAGTAGTATATAGTAAAAATATGAAAAAACTCCTCTATTACCCTGCCTACAAGACAGATAAAAGCTTTACAATTCCGGACAGTGTAGAAAGAATCGGAGATAACGCCTTCTCTAACTGTAATCGTTTGGAATATGTTAAGTTTCCTAACAAACTAAAAGAAATAGGCAGTTGTTCTTTTGAAAGTTGTGGTATAAGAGAGGTTAACCTTCCCCTTAGTTGCAAAACTTTGGATTATTCAGCTTTTTACAGTTGCAATAATTTGACAAAAATCAATATTCCCGGTGTTAAAGAAATAGGTCCTTGGGGATTTTCGAGATGCAGATCCCTAAAAGAGATTACTCTCCCAAATACATTAAAATCAGTTTCTAAAAAAATGTTTTCAACTTGTCCCTTACTGGAAAAAGTTCACATTCCCGATAGTGTCAAATATATAGAAGAAGGGGCTTTTCAGAGATGTGAAAGCATAAAGGAAATTGAGATTCCTAAGAGTGTTAAATTCTTTGGAGCAAAAAGTTTCAAAGGTTGCACAAATCTAAAATCTATTGTCATTCCCGAAGGTGTTAAAGAAATTAGTAGAGAACAATTTATGGATTGTTTAAATTTGGAAAGTATTACAGTTCCCAAATCAGTAATACAAATATTTTGGGATGCTTTTAAAAACTGTCCAAAACTTAAGAATATAAAAATTAATAAGAAAACTTTTATTTGTGGTTGCAAATTGCCTGACCATATAAAAATAGAATATTACAAATAATAAAAAAGCCTGTTAATGATAGTCATTAACAGGCATTTTTGTTAGCTTATTCCAAAATCTTTATAACCCTGTTTTATCCTGTTCATATAGGAAGGATATGGTTCCTTTTCGGTTTTCCTATCTGTCATATAATACACCAAAGCTTCTACTTCTTTCTCACCCACACAAACCTTAACTATTTTTTTGTTATAATAACTTGGGTAGCCTTCATAATAATCCAATCTGTCCAAATCATCTTTGTTAATTGCCCATAATCCCACAGGGACATAAGAGCCTTCGCACTCTCTTATGTCCGCATGGATATTGAAAGCAAGCTTATAATCTTTGATTATCCCTTTTGTTAAAGGAAAAGATTTTGGACAACGGTCTTTCATTTCCTCTATCACAAGATTGGAACCATAGGCAACATACAAAAGATAAGAATCTTCAAAACCAAATCTGTTATCCTTTATAAAATCATATATCAGAGGAAAAAACTCCGGACTGACAACTTTTGTTTCCATAGAGGATTCTTTTCCTACATATATTCTTTGCCATGTTTCAAACAAAGCTTTAAATAAAGGCTCACAAGAGAGATTAAACTTTTCATACCCGGAATATATTCTGTAAAAATATTCTGTGCTAGGAATATATTCTTTAATTAAATATATCCTTTTCTTTTTTTCTTCATTCATTATATAAACCAAGACATTATCTATAATTTGTTCTTCAAACTCTACAGATAAATATCTTTTTACATAATGACTGATCTTTTCGGTTTCATTTACACCTTCATGTCCATCAAGCTCTTTTTCATCGGAATCATTTATTTTCCATAACATTACCGGAATATTATCACCCACAGAAGGAACAATATTGGCATATTTTAAAAACTTTAATTTATAATCTTTGAGATATCCTATTCCCATAAGTTCGCTTTGGGGACATCTCTTTTTCATTTGTTCTTCGTTCATATTTGAACCGTAAGCTGCGTAAATTGTCATCATGTGCATCACCACCTTTTTGTTTATTTGTTACGACGTCGTGTATTTACATATATATTATACCACAATTTTATTTTTGGGGTATACCATTTTTTTAGATTTTTCAAGAAAAAAATATAAAAAAATTTTTTGTCAGAAGTTTATTATATTATTAACTGATTTTTGCTTCCCAAATTTCATATTCCATATTAAAAGTATCTTCAAACAATTCATCAATTTCAGCTATATTTGAATTTATTATTACATCACCTTCTAATGAACCTCCATATCCGGTAAGTTTTTTAGCACTATAATACAATTTCTCAAAGTTTTCGTAAGGTTCTATCTCTCCTAAAGGTATACCTTTATTAACTAAACAATTAATTCTTACTTTCATTACTTGTTTAGTGATACTGTTAGTTGATAATTCTCTTTCTCTGTTAGAGTCTTTAGACATAATCTTATCAAATTCTTCAATCATCTTTTTTTTTGTAATCGGTTGGTTGGACATATTATAATTACGATATATAGATATTACATGACCAAGTAAATAATTGTATTTTTTAGGGGTTCTGCCCATTTTAAAATCATCAATAGTAACTATATCTTCATCATTTTTGTGAGAGGCAAGATCATAGCTTTCTGATTTATTGAGTTCGGCGGCTGATAAATAATAATTTAGATATTTATCATATTCATCTTTAACGTATTGTTTTATAGGATTAACACCGGTATCTTTAAAAGGTTCGAATATTTTTTCTATTCTCTCTTTTCTTATATTTCCCCAATATCCAAAACCTGTGTGAAAATCTTCAATAGACACTTCTTCATAAGGCATCTTTTCTGTTGCTAAATCTATTTGTAATAAAGGATCATAATAACAAGGATCTTTGCGATTCTTTCTTATTTTTATTATCCTTTTAATAATTTCTATTAAATCTATCATATAATAAAACTCTCCAATATTATCCTAATATATTATACCATATATATTATAAAAATAATAGCGTAAATTACATAAAAATAGTAATAAAAATATAATTATCGTAAAAGTATAACAATTAATAGAATGTTTAGCCAAAAAAAAACAGCTCCTATAAAGAGCCGTTAAACTATGACAAATAATTGAAATTAATTGTTAGACATTCCAAAAATAATTGGATATAAGATAGCTATCACAATAAGAATAATGCTAATTATAAAAAATATTATTCCTATTTTATTATATATATTTTCAATTTTTACAAAGTGTTCAATAGATTTAAATCTTTTAGATTTAAATGCTATTTTATTACCATTAATTCCTAAAACAAACTTTATTACTATATATATAAAGTTTAACATTAGTCTAAGATATGCATAATTAATTTCACTTATCAATCCTTTAATCCTTAATATAACAATAAGTAGATAAGCTATCGGATATAATAATGGTGGAAAAATCCAATTATCTATTGACCAAATTATCGGAAACATAAATGCTCCCCAATTAAATTTGTTTACTATTTCAGGAATAGTAGAATTCTGTTTATTATAACCATTATCATTTGATACGTTTATTAAAGTAGAATTATTCTTTTCTGACTTATTTTCTTCATCTGTAAAAGCATTTTGATCATTAATAATTGATTCTTCTAATATAAAATTACATTTAGAACATACTTTTTTATCATCTGGATTTGAATATTGACAATTAGGACATATTTTTGCCATAAACAATAAACCTCTTATATAGTTTCTAATTCTTTCAAATATATTATATCATAAATATATATATATATATATGCAAATAAAATAAAATTAATAAAAAAACGGCTCTTAATTGAG
>JAFSVJ010000070.1 GCA_017445025.1 Abditibacteriota bacterium
AAAGTAATATATTTGTCAGATATTATAAAACTGTTTAATAATTCTTGATTTTCTTCATTTAAAATGGCATCTACGGTTAATTCTCCGTCTTGGTATTGTTGAAGTATAGGAAAAATAAAATTTCAAAGGACCGAAAAGATCAATTTTTCGCAAGCATTTACGAAGCGACTATAACAAGATTTTTTTGTTAAGCAAATAAAAGGCGTAGCGGAGCGAAACCGTGCCATAAGCCCCATTTTCAAAAGAAATGGGGCTTTAATTTATTAAAGTTCCATTTATGAAGAAAATGGGAGCTTAGGGATTTATGCGTCTACAAAAAAATCTTAAGTTAAGGAGCGAGAAAATGCGTCAAGCGAAAAATTAGAGATTTTCGTGGGATTTGGGATTTTATTTTTAAAAAATCTAATAATTAAATAAAATCTCAAATTCCGTGGGGATTTGAGATTTTATTTTTTAAGAAATTACATAATTGATTATTTTATATTTTAAAAGGCAACTTTATAAAACTTGCACCTTCGTAGCCATATCCGAATTCGTATTCTTTTCTGTAAAAAGTAATATATTTGTCAGATATTATAAAACTGTTTAATAATTCTTGATTTTCTTCATTTAAAATGGCATCTACGGTTAATTCTCCGTCTTGGTATTGTTGAGGTATAGAAGAAACTCCCTTGTTTGTTTTAAAGGCGTTTATAATATCTTCCGCAGCTTTTTCTGGACTGTATATATCATTAATTTTAAGCCTTTTGGCTTTTCCGTTTATAACTCCAAAGGTAGCTGTGTAAATAATATCATTGTGAACACCGCCTGCATTCCAATCTCCAACCCACAGAACAGATATTATTTTATTATCTGCACGGGCAATTATGGCGTATGAAGTGTTAATATAACCTTCACCGTCACCATATTCTTCAATAAAAGTTTTGTTTCTGTCTATTTGATATTTAATAGTATCATAAATACCTTTATTGGCAACTTTTATCAGTTCGCTCTTTCCTTGGAAAACAGGGTAGGTGACAACAAGAGTTGCATTTTTTCCGCTATTGTCAACTTTTTTCATGGAATATGGTGTGGTTGCAAATAGAGTTCCGCACAATGATAATATAAAAATCGCAATCAATAGTTTTTTCATTTTATAGCTCCATATTGTCTATTAATCTTGTAGATCCGTATTTTGCCGCAATCAATATAACAGCATTATTGACATCTTTAGCTTTTTCAAGAGTGTTTCTGTCAAAAATATCAATGTAGTCTACATGGTCCGGCTTACCTTTTAAGATTGTATCTGTCAGTATTTTTCTTAAAACATTTATATCTTTCTCACCTTTGTCAAAAGCTTCTTTTGCTGCAAATAAGCCTTGGTTTATAAACAGAGCTCTTGCTCTCTCTTCCGGAGAGAGATATACATTTCTGCTGCTCAATGCCAAATTGTCTGTATCTCTGATAATGGGGCACATAACAAGTTCAATGGGAGCGTTTAATTCTCTAACCATTTTTTTAAGAACAGCCACTTGCTGATAGTCTTTTTGTCCGAAGAAACCGTAATCGGCCATGGAAATGTTAAAAAGTTTTGTGCAGACAGTGCAAACACCTCTAAAATGAATAGGACGAACTGCTCCTTCTAAGATTTGAGAAATGTTTAGAGCTTCAATATAAGTGGAATACCCTTCTCCATACATTATTTCATTGGTGGGTGTGAAAACCAGGTCAACGCCTTCTTCTTCACATTTATCCAAATCCGCTTGTAATGTTCTTGGGTATTTGTCAAAATCTTCTCCTTCTCCGAATTGAGTAGGATTTACAAATACGCTGACAAATATAAAATCACAATTTTCTTTGGCTTTTTTTACCAAAGACATGTGACCTGCATGAAGAGCTCCCATAGTAGGAACTATGCCTATGGTTTTACCTTGTTTTTTAATGTCTTTCATTAAAGATTGAATTTCTTTAATATTATTGTTTACAATCATTTTTATCTCCTATAATCCGCAACCGCCCAAGAAAATCCAAAGCATAATTATAAAGAATATAATTCCGCAACAGTTGGTAGTGTTGTTTCCGCAAGAATTATCCTTTGGCGGTGGTGGATAGTTGTTTGAATATCCGTAATTTCCGTAATTGTTCCCACCTGAGTTAACCGGAGGAGGAAGAGATGAGCCTCCGGGCGAGTTAGATCCTATTCTTCCCGTGCATCCGTAGGTGGTGCAGCCACCATTTTCTTGCCAACAGGATTGATGGTGTGGTATTCCGCATTTTTCACAATATACTATTCTGTCCCGACTCGTTATTTCCGTTGAACAGTAGGGGCAAATGTTGGCATTAGGGAGGCTTGATAAAAGAGTGGTTAAATCCTGACTGTTGTTACTTGTGTTTTGGGGACTTGTTGTCTCACCGGCTTTTGCATCACAACCATAGGTTGTGCAACCTTCGTTTTCATACCAACAAGCCCTATGGTGAGGTATACCGCATTTAGGACAGGTGATAACATCCTCTCCCGGTTTTATGGGCATCATACAATAGGGACAGTTTTTTTCGTTTGTGTTATTTGATAAACCTTGAAGAGTATTTCTTTCCTCACAGTTGAGTATACAATGTCCGGTTTTGTTCCAACAATCTGTGTGATATTCCGTTTCACAGATGGGGCAGGTGTGAGTATCAGCTCCGTTTAAGATTATTCTTTTACAAACGGGACATTTCTTAATGGGAAGTCCTTTGGGGTTATAACCGGTTGCGGTGGTATTGATGGTTGTGAATTTATCAATATCAGAGTCAGTATTTCCTTTAAATTGTTTGGAAGGTGCCCCGTGGCAGTTTGGAGTGGCACAACCTTTATGCTTTACCCAACAGGAAGAGTGGTAAACTTTTCCACATTTGGTGCATTTAACCAAATACTCTCCCGGTTTTATCGTTTTTTTACATATAGAGCAAATCATGTGTACTTAATTTATAGAAACTATGTATATTATAGAATAGTTTATTTTAAAGTTTAAAATCCCAACTCCCCTAAAAATCTCTAATTTTTCGCTTAACGAAATTTCTCTTGACTTATCTCCTTGACGCTCAATCGTCTTGAAACAAAATCCTAATGGCTTTTGCCTTATGCTTTTGTCCCAATACTCATTCCAAATCCCTAAAAGTTTCGCTATTCGCTCAACTTTTTGGGAACCCTTGGAATTTCGCTACAGTCGATAGACGTCAATTCGTAATTTCTTGCGAAAAATTGATCTTTTTGGTGATTTGTGATTTTAAACTTGCATTTAACCAAATACTCTCCCGGTTTAATATTTTTTTTACATATAGAGCAAATCATGTGTGTTTAATAATTATAGTATGGATTAAATTTGCCACTTCTTTGCATTTGTTTGTGGCATTTTCAAATCCTGAATATATCTTTTCCCATCTTAGAATATCAATGGGATTTGTATTTTCTTTAAATAAAGTGGCAACAGCGTTGTAATATATTGTATCAGCAATGTTTTCGTATTTGTCAATATCTTTTGCCGCAGCGTCAATGGCGTTTTTATCTTTAAGGTTAGCTACACAGGCTACCAAATTGACTACAGCCTGAGTGATGTTTATAAGGTTGTTTATAAAATCTTCGGCGTCTTTGGTTATTTCCGTAATATTGTAAAGAGAAAATCTGACAGATAGTTCGTCAATGTAATCCATTATATCATCGATTTGAGAGGCGAGAGTGTAGATATCTTCTCTGTCAATGGGAGTTATAAAGGATTGATTTATCTTTTCGGCTATTTCTTGCATAAGGCTGTCACAACGATGTTCGTTGGTTTTTATGGAAAAGGACCACTCCTTTGCTTTTGTAAGGTCCTTTGCAAGTTCCAAAATCATTTTGGCAGATTCGTTTGTGATTTGTGCTTCCTTGTTCAAAAGATCATAAAAACCATTATTTTTAGATATGTTAAAATTAAATCCCATTATTCCCTCATTTGTTAGTATCGTTTAATTAATAGTTAGTATTTTTAATAAAAATCACAACTCCCACAAAAATCTCTTATTTTTTGCTTAACGTAATTTCTATTTTCGTGTCTTCTTGACATTCGCTCGTCTTAGAACAAAATCCTTTCGGCTTCGCCTCATGCTTTTGCCCTATTACTCCCTCATTATAGTCGACGACTACAATACGAAATTACTTGCAAAAAATAAATCTTTTTGGTGATTAGTGATTTTTATTTGCCATTATTTTTAGATATGTTAAAATTAAATCCCATTATTCCCCCAAAATAATTAAATTTATATTACAATTTTATTATATCACTTTTATAAATATTTTGTCAATATTAATATAAATTGATAAATTTTGCAAAATTTGGTATAATATAAAATGGTGCGTTTTAAAAATTAAGATATTATTATTAAATTTCGGAGCTTAATATGGCTAATATAGTAGTTGTAGGTCTCCAATGGGGAGACGAAGCTAAAGGAAAGATTGTTGACCTATTGGCACAGGATGCTGATTATGTTGTAAGATACAATGGGGGAAATAATGCGGGACACACTGTGGTTATAGGAGATGAGGTTTATAAATTTCACACAGTTCCTGTCGGTATTTTAAATCAAAATGCTGTAGCTGTTATAACTGATGGTGTGGTTTTGGATCCGGGTGTGTTTACGGGAGAATTAAAGGATCTGGCTGCAAGAGGTTTTACCGCTGATAAAATTAAGGTGTCCGGTGCGGCACATGTTTTAATGCCTTGGCATAAAAAGTTTGACGGACTTGAAGAACAGTATAAGAAAGATAGTAAAATAGGAACCACAGGCAGAGGAATCGGACCCTGTTATGCCGACAAAATGAGCAGAATAGGTATCAGAATTGATGAATTTGTGGATGACGACATCTTTAAAGCTAAACTTGAAGAAATAATAAAACTTAAAAATGATATTATAGTAAAAGTTTATGGCCAAGAACCTTTTGATTATAATGAAATTTATAATGAATATTCCGAATATGCCAAAACCATAAAACAATATGTTGCCAACACATCCGATATTATTTACAAGGCAACGGAAGATTGTAAGAATATAGTTTTTGAAGGTGCTCACGGATCACTTCTTGATATAGATCACGGAACTTACCCCTATGTGACATCAAGTCACTCCATATCCGGAGGTTCTGTTATAGGAACGGGAATAGGTCCCACTGCCATAGATAAGGTTATAGGTGTGGTAAAGGCATATACCACAAGAGTGGGAGAAGGTCCTTTCCCAACAGAATTGTTTGACGAAATGGGTGACAGAATAAGGGAAAACGGTCACGAATACGGAACCACCACAGGCAGACCTCGAAGATGCGGTTGGTTTGACGGTGTTGCCACAAAATATTCTTGCAGAATCAACGGTGTGACGAGTGTGGCTCTGTGCTTGTTGGACGTTTTGGATATGGATGAGATTAAGGTTTGCACCCATTATGAAATAGATGGTGAAAAGACTGATGTTTTCCCAACGGATTACAGAAAACTTGCAAATGCAAAACCGATCTTTACTACTCTTCCCGGTTGGAAATGTGATATAAGTAAGGTTAAATTCTTTAATGACCTGCCGGAAAACGCTAAAAAATATGTTAATTTCCTTTCAAAGGTATTGGATAGAAAAATATCCGTTGTCAGTGTAGGGCCAAAGAGAGATCAATCTATGATTCTCGACTCAAAAGCAGTATCTTTCTAATGCAAAATGCTGTCCCTCTAATCTAATGTGCATTGTGCATTATATTAGGGGGATATTTTTAATTATGAATATTAATTTTAAAGATAAAATCCAAAATGTAATAAACATAATAATAAGCAATTTGCCGGAATATAAAGATAAAATCTACCTTGTAGGTGGCAGTGTTCGTGATATAATTCTTGGCTTTGATATTTATGATTTGGATTTTGTGACAGAAGAGGACCCCTTTGCCATTACAAGAAAGCTCCAAGAGACCGGATTTGGAAACAATGTCACGGACCACTATAAATACGGCAATTCTTTTATTGATATAGAGAATTTATCTCTTGAATTTACCCGTGCAAGACTTGAAGGGTATGATGAAAACAGTCGTTTTCCTCATATATTTCCCGGGACTGTAGAAGAAGACGCAGAGAGAAGAGATTTTACTGTCAATTCTTTAATGGTTAATATCTATGATAGAGAGGGGACTGTTATAGATTTTTCACACAGAGGACTTTCTGATTTAGAGAATAAAATTATTGATACTGTAACAGATCCAAATGAATCCTTTTATGAAGATCCTTTAAGAATGTATAGAGCTGTTCGTTTTGCCGGACGTTTTGATTTTAACCTTGCCTCAAGAGTAAAAGACGCAATTAAAAAAAACAAAGACAGAGTAAGTATTATCCCTAAAAGCAATATTAAATCTGAAATAGATAAAATGAACGATAAAGCATTAGATATGATGAAGGAATTTAATTTACCGCAGGAGATAAAATGAACAAGAAATTATTGTTTTTAATACCTTTCTTTTTTGAATGTATAACCAGCTTTTTTGCATTAAGTATTCCTTATGTTGCCATGAATCTTGATGCAAACCAAGCTCAGATAGGTTTAATATCAACAATATTTATTATAGCCCAATTGCCTATATTTTTCATTATAGGAAAGCTTGTTAACAAGTTTGGCAAGTATCCCATGATATACACCGGGGCTTTGATTATAACACTTTTTATTGTGTTTACGGGATATAGTCCGAAACTATATATATTGACAATTCTCTCTTCCTTGGGATTTTTGGGACACGCCATTTTTTATCCATCATTGCAAGCACTTATGGGAGATTATTCCAATAGTGAAGAGCGTCCGAAAAATGTCGGAATCTATAATATGGGTTGGTGCTTCGGTAGTGCTTTTGTGGGAATTTCCCGTTCATATATTGTAGAGATTTTTGGAAATATTAACAGTTTACTCTATGCCGGTTGTATCTGTGGTATAATCTGTATGGTATTGGTGACCGTAAACTACTTTATGCACAAGAATAAAGTAAAAGTGTCAATGGGAGAGTGGGATGAAGCAGATGAACCGGCTCCTCGTAACAACAATGTTTATCTTACTATAGGTCGTTTGGGTTTGTTTATAGGATTTGTTTCTCATGGTGCATATAATTATATTTTACCTAAATTGTTAAGAGAGAAGGGTTGGGCAGACCCTTTAATATTGCAAGTGACGGGAATGTTCTTGGTAGGTCAAGCGATAGGTGTTATTCTGTGTGCTTTTTGGAAATTCTGGAAAGAGAGAATATATCCTCAAGTTTTGGCAAATTTGGTATTTCTAATTACAGCGATTATTGTTATTTTGCTTCTTCAAACTGATATAATAACCAATATATTCTCTGATACCAATATATTACTGAGCATTTTGTTTTTGCTATGTGGTTTTGCTATGGCCGTTTGTTATACCATGGCTCTGTTCCATGCAGTGAGCTCAGAAAAAAAGGAAAGACCGAAAAATACAGGATTTCACGAAGGTGTGGTTGCCGGTGGAGAGGTTACAGCATGTATTGTTGGTTCCATTGGTGGAAAATTGTTTGATATAACTTCTATTGCACCACTTAAAAACCTATGTTTTTATTTCATAATCGGTTGGGTAATCTTAAACTTTATCCTTTACACATATTTAAAATATAATAAATTAAAATAAAGATAACGCTAATCTCTTTCTAAAATTCCACGAATTTTGGGTGGTTGTATCTCTTCTTTTGATAAAGGGACCGGTAACTCCCCCTTTAGAGGGCGGGGGGCTACCCCCTGAAAGGGGGTGATTTTTGCTTTGCAAAAATCGGGGGTATCTCCCCTTTTGATAAAGGGGACCATTGAAAATCGCTCGCTCCGTCGAGCTGATTTTCAAGGAGGGGTATAGATACGACAAGCGTAATGCTTATCGTTCATTCTGCATTCTGCATTCTGCATTAAATTTTGCATTTTTCATTTTGCATTTTTCATTTTGCATTTTTCATTAATTAGGAGTGGTATAGATACGATAAACCTATAGCGATGAAGAAATATATTTTAATTATTTTAATACTATTTATAACAACCACAGTTTTTGCAAATCCGAAAACTGTTGTTCCCGGTGTCACCTTAGAAAGATTTTCAGAGTATAATGGTGACAGACAAGTAATAAATGTAGCTCGGATAGATTTATCCCGCAGTGATATTCATTTGGAAGTAGGCCTTGGAGACAATAACAAGACATATAACGGTAAACCTTTTGGTAAAGAATCTGTGTCTCAAATAGTGGAAAAGAGCGGTGCTCTGTTGGGAGTAAATGCTGATTTCTTTATTATGGAAGCATTTAGAGACAATCTCAATTTTTCTTTGGTAAAGGGAGAGATTATCAGTGAACCTCAATATAACAGAAGCGTCATGTTTATAGGCAGAGATAATCATATCTTTTTTGATGTGCCGAAACTTGAGATGACTGCCTTTATGTCTGACGGCACAAGCTTTAAAATAACCGGAATTAACAGAAACAGAAATGCAGGGGATATAATTCTTTATACAGATAAATTTGCTCCTTCAACTTTAAATAAATATAAAGCTTTTGATGTGGTTTTAAATCCCGTTTTTGGACAAAGAATAACTCCGAACAGTCAAATTACTTATCAAGTGGAAAAGTTGTTGCCTAACAGTATAAACAATCCTATCGAACCGGGGAAAGTCCTTTTAAGTTCTTCTCTGTCAACCTGTCCCATATTGGAATATTTACAGATAGGGGATATTATTACATTGGATGTCAGAATGACGACAAAAGAGCCATTTGAGAATATAGTATTTGCCACAGGTGGTGGGCCAATGCTGGTTCAAAACGGTAGTGTAAATATAACAAGTAAGGCAGAAAATTTTAAAGCTGATATAGCTGTCGGAAAAGCCCCCAGAACAGCTGTGGGTTTAAGCGAGAACGGTAAGGAGCTTATTTTGGTCACTGTTGACGGTCGAACAAAGGAATCAACGGGAATGACTTTGGAAACCTTGGCTAAGTTTATGCAAAATATGGGAGCATATAATGCCATGAATTTGGATGGTGGAGGTTCAACCACCATGAGTGTTTTGGGCCTTGTTATGAACTATCCCTCAGGTATTGTAGAGAGAAATGTGGCAAATGCCTTGCTCTGTTTTTCTGACTATAAAGGTAATGGAATTATCCCGGAAAAGAATTATGAAGGCTTGACTGTTCGCGGAAACAGTGCCTATTGGCTCCGAGAAAAAGATCCCAATGCCATATTCGGAACGAGAGGTGGAGTAGGTTTTGTTGACAGTGAAAATGTCCTTTGGACAACAGGTCAAGAGAGAGTTGGAAAAATAGGCCTTGTTGTCGATGGAATTAAATATGAATATGATATGGAAATATCCAACGCTCCTCTTTCAGATGTTATAGTGGAAGCTTCTCAAAGCGAAACAGAAGAAAATGTTTGGAATGTTAAGGCAACCTTGCTTGATAAAAATAAAAATCCTATGGCCCTTACAAGTATATTTATTTATGCCATGAACGGTGCTTTGGATGACGTTCGTTTTGTTTCCGACGAGAAAGGTGAAATATTTTTTAATGTGTTGTTTTATCCCCCGGAACAAACAGAGGGAGAAGAATCTTTAAGTGAGCCTGTTCGCTCCTTACGTTTCGTCTTTGGTAAATTTTCTAAAACCATAACTTTTTAAAATCAGAAATAGAAAAGAAATTTGATTGTGGGACTTCGTCCCATTAGGTATTTTAGGAGAAAAAATGGATAAAATATATGATATGATAATTATAGGTGGTGGCCCCGGTGGACTAACCTGTGGTATATACGCCAAAAGAGCTGAAATGGATGTGGTGATGCTGGAGAAATAAAAATACCAAAGGACCGAAAAGATCAATTTTTCACAAGAAATATGGAATGTAGTCGTCGACTGTAATGAGTGAGTAGTGGGGCGAATTTTTAGGCATAAGCCATAAAAATTTGTTTCAATAGGAGCGAATGTCAAGGAGACACGAAAAGACATATTTTGTTAAGTGAAAAATTAGAGATTTTCGAGGGATTTGTTATTTTTATGTTTAATTAATAATAAATAAAATTAAGGATGAAATAAGAAAATGGATAAAATTTATGATATGATAATAATCGGTGGGGGGCCCGGGGGGCTTACCTGCGGTATATACGCCAAAAGAGCTGAAATGGATGTGGTGATGCTTGAAAAAGGTTTCCCCGGGGGACAGGTTATGACCTGTGATGAGATAGACAATTACCCCACACAAAAGGGAATACTCGGCATGGATCTTGCCACTAAGTTTTATGAACATGCAACAGCTTTGGGTCTTGATGTAGAATATGAAGAAGTCGTAGGATTAGAAAAAACAGATAAAATTTTTAAAATAAATACCCTCAATAAATGTTTTTATTCCAAAACCGTGGTTATTTCTACCGGGGCATCACCAAGAAAGATAAACATTCCCGGAGAAGCTGAATTCTTTGGAAAAGGTGTTTCATATTGTGCCACTTGTGACGGTGCTTTTTACAAGGGAAAAGATGTGGCAGTTATAGGTGGTGGAGATACAGCTGTGGGTGACGCTATTTATCTTTCAAAAATATGTAATAAGGTTCATTTAATTCACAGAAGAGACGAACTCCGAGCCACAAAATCCCTTCAAACAAAGGCATTTAATAATGACAAAATAGAGATACATTGGTCATCTGTGCCAAAGAGCATAGTAGGGGAGTCTTTCGTCGACCGTTTAACAATAGAAAATCTTAAGACAAAGGAAGAAGAGGTCATCCCTATTAATGGTGTATTTGTTCTTGTGGGAACAATTCCTAACACAGAATTTGTAGGTGATTTTGTCCAAACAAATAAGGGTTATATTGTTGTTGATAAGAATATGGAAACAAATGTCCCCGGTGTCTTTGGAGTAGGGGATTGCGTAGACAAATCCTTTAGGCAAATAATAACCGCCGCCGCCGACGGAGC
>JAFSVJ010000071.1 GCA_017445025.1 Abditibacteriota bacterium
GCCAAAGTACCGCTCTCCCAACTTTTCAAATCGCCAAAATATGGGGTTTTTCCGTAGGAAAAATTACAGAGTTTAGTCGGGGTTCCCCAAAAAGTTGAGTTTACGAAACTTTTAGGGGTGACTTTTAGGAGATTTGAAAGCTAATCCCCCCATATAATTAACTTCACGCTTATGATATCTATACCTCTACTTGAAACCTCACATTTCGGAGGTTGCGGATTTTAATGCATCCCTTTAACAAAAGGGGAGATAAAAAAAACCACTCTTTCGAGTGGTTTTTGTTTGGTGGAGGATAACGGGCTCGAACCGATGACCTGATGCTTGCAAAGCAACCGCTCTCCCAACTGAGCTAATCCCCCAAGATAGGCACGTGGTGGGCCTAATTGGATTCGAACCAATGACCTCGCCCTTATCAGGGGCGCGCTCTAACCAACTGAGCTATAAGCCCAAATATTTTTTCCACGCAATATATATTATACCACATTTTGAAACTTTTGTCAAGGTTTATGACCTATTTTTTTTAATTTGTTTTGTTTTTTTCTTAAAAAAGTGATATAATATTAGTGTAAAACCCTATTTTTGGAGAAAGATATGACTGATTTTAAAGATAAAGTAGTTTTTATCACAGGCGGAAGCAGAGGTATAGGAAAAGAATTGGTATATACTTTGGCAAAAGAAGGTGCTCAAGTGGTGGCCTGTGCAAGAAATATAGACAAACTTATTGAAATTTGTAATGACCTAAGCGAACAAGGCTTTAAAGCTTATCCCATTAAACTTGACCTTGAAAGTGAAGAGTCCATAAAAGGTGCTGTTGCCAAAACCATCTCCCTTTTCGGCACTGTTGATATTCTCATAAACAACGCCGGAGTTCAAGAGCTTTCCCCGGTATCTGATATGTCCACCGAAGCTTTTGACAAAGTAATGAATGTAAATATAAGAGGTGTTTTTATTTTGACAAGAGAAGTTTTGCCTTATATGAAAGCTAAAAAGTGGGGTAAAATTGTCAGTATCGGCTCTTTGAGCGGTCGAAGAGGTTATCCGGAACAAGCTGCTTATTGTGCATCAAAGCATGCTCTTGTGGGTTTTACAAAATGTTTGGCTTATGAAGTTCAAAAAGATAATATTGGTGTGTGCATAGTTGCTCCCGGGGGAGTTTTGACGGATATGAGCAAGGATTTGAGAATAAGCAGAGGAGATACCAACGAAGCCGCTTGGCTCACTCCCACACAAATAGTAGAAGGAGTTATGTTTGTTTTGAACCAAGAAGGTGCCTGTTTTACAGATGAATTGGTTCTCAGACGATTTGCTTCAGAGCCTTGGAGATAATCTTAAACTTGACAAATACCATAAAAAAATAATATAATATATATGGTATTTTTGCGCCTGTAGCTCAGTGGATAGAGCGATTGGTTGCGGTCCAATAGGTCGGGGGTTCGACTCCCTTCAGGCGCGCCAAATTTTTAAGTGGATGTTTTTCTATCCACTTTTTTGTTTTTATAGATAATTAAATCCCCTCAATAATATAATTTTTGCCGACGCAAACACTCGTTTCGTACTTCCTTGACGGTCACTTGTCAAAGAACATTTTTTAATGTGTCGCAAGCTAACTTAAAAAATAACCTTATCCTTCGTGACCTACAGTCAGAGACTACACTCGAGGTGTTGGCTTAAATTATTAGGCTTCTATCGTAAATTTGCGAAGGCAAATTTACTCCTGACCACCCACCATTCGCTTTGCGAATGGTCCCCCCTCCTTGAACGAAAAATTGCGGATGAGGTGCCACGATTTCTTTGGTCAAAAAAGGAGAAATAAATGGTGGCGATCAAAGACGCAAATGGTAAATATACCCTAAATTTCCGAAAATGTGTTATAATAGAAGTGGTGGAGAACCACACTTCAATCCGGGAAACGA
>JAFSVJ010000008.1 GCA_017445025.1 Abditibacteriota bacterium
AGGGGGTGAGCTCTAAAATTTAGAGTTGGCTATGGTTGATAAACTCTTTAGTCACGAGAAATGGTAAAGTAGACGCACCGGACACCCCTCGCCTTGTTTTTTTGCGTAGTTTAACGAAGCAAAAAAGATCACAAGGGAGGGGGGCCTGGGGGGTGGGATCAAAAGTACGCTCCGCCCCACTCCCTTTAGGGCAGTGGGGCTGGCAAATTGGTGTTCACGAATTCCAAGGGCTCCTGAAAAGTTGAGAAACAGTGAAACTTTTAGGGAATGGAAAGCGAACTGTCAATTTGACTGGGGTTGTGGGTATCGCAAAACGAATGTTTTGCGATTATAAGAAGAATGATTTTGCAAAGCAAAATCTATATAAAAATGAAAACCAAAATTTAGCGGAGTAAAAATATATTTTTACGAAGCTAAATCGACTTATATTTTGCGAAGCAAAATGTTTTCTTAAATATAATAATTATTATATAGGGTTTTTTAATTATGAAAATACAGTTATTGGGAACATCTGCGGCTCCCACTTGGCCTGATGTTTTCAACAGAGGTAATGACTATTGTTACAAAATTAAAGAGTGGAAGGGAAAGAATATTCGTTCCAGGTCTCAAACTATTATAAATGACGAACATGTCATTGATTTTGGTCTTGACACTTTTTATCATTCAGTAAAATTTAATATTAATTTTGCCAATATCCGAGATATTTTTATAACTCATTCTCACGTAGATCATTTTAACAAAGAGCAGTTGGGTTTTATTGACCAAGTTTGTTTCGGTAGGAGTTTTAAATATCCATATATTACTCTTTACGGAAATGAAGAAGTCATTAAACAGTCAAAATTATATCGCAGAAGTGAAGAAGACCTAAAATTGGTGGAAGTTCATGCCTACGAGCCTGTGGTTTGTGAAGACGGTTTTAAATGGACCCCCATTCCTGCCAATCACATACCTAATGAAAATGCACTAAACTATATAATTGAGCACAATGGGAAAACTCTTCTATACAAGGTGGATTCAGGTCCATATACAGATCCGAAACTTTGGGATTTTCTGTCTAAATTTAAATTTGATTGTATTATAACCGAGGGGACTTTTAATTTTAGAAAAACCCCCTTTGCCGGTCATGAAATTTATGATACAATATTAGATATGAAAAAGAGATTAATTGAAATGGGCTGTATTGAGGATAAAACTCCTTTTTGGCTTACCCATATTCACTATTTTGAAGGTGGGCTTTCTCACGAAGAGGCGGAAGAGATAACAAGTAAAGATAATATTCACATTGGCTATGATGGAGCCGTGATTAATATATAGGGGTTAGTTATGAAAATTAAGATATTGGGAACAGCTGCGGCAGAGGGTTGGCCCGGTTTTTAAATTACAAATCACCAAAAAGCACAAATTTTTACAAGTAATTTTTAATGTAGTCGTCGACTGTAATGAATGAGTAGTGGGACGAATTTTAAGGCAAAATCCATTAAAATTTGTTTCAATACGAGGGAATGTCAAGAAGACACGAAATTAGAAATTACGTAAGTAAAAATTTAGGGATTTTTAACCAAGGGTCACAAAAATAGAGTTTACGATATTTTTGGGAATGGGTTTAGGGGATTTGAAATTTTTAAAATAAAATTAATTATGGATTAGTAGGATTTATTATGAAGATAAAGATACTTGGAACTGCTGCCGCTGAGGCTTGGCCCGCTATTTTTTGTAATTGTGAAACTTGCCAAAAGGTTAGAGAGTTAGGCGGAAAGGATATAAGAAGTCGGTCAAGCGTTATTTTTGATGATACGGTTTTGATTGACGGAAGTTATGACAATTTTATGCATTCAATAATGGAAGGAGTGGATTTTTATAAAATTAAAGATGTTTTTATAACTCATGAGCATTCGGATCACTTTATATATGATGATTATTATCCTTTTTTCTTTTACGAGGATTTGTCTTTATATGCCAATGAGCTTGCAATTAAAGATCTTCTCACCTATCCCGAAAAGCCGGAAACTTGGACCGGTATAAATGTAATAAAACCTTTTGAAAGTGTTGTCACTAAGGACGGACATAAAATAACTTCCATAAAAGCAGAACACAACCCGGATCAAGTTAATCAACTAAATTATATCATAGAATTTCAAGGAAAATGTGTTCCTTGGTTAACCGATACAGGGCTTTATGAAGACGAAAAGACTTGGGAGTTTTTGTCACAGTTTAAATTTGATACGGTTATTAGTGAATGCACTTGCTGGAGAGATGAGAAACCTTTCTATCACCAAACTTTTGAAGGTGTCCTAAAAGCCCGTGAAAGATTTTTGAAAATGGGGTGTATAAAGGAAGATACACCATATTATTTGACACATTTCTCTCATAACATCAAAATGCTGCATAATGAAATGGTAGAGATAGCAAAACCCTATGGTATAGATATTTGCTATGATGGATTAGAGATAATAGTATGATCCGCTTTCCCCCTAAAAAATCTTTTATTTTATAAATTTATTTAAAATATAATTTTGTCTTTGCAAAAAAAATACATCCCCTTTTGGGGATGCTTTTTTTTGAGAGGAAAAAGTTATGACTGTCTTCGTGCTACTTACACCACTTATTCCTGAGGATAATGCAGAGAATCGAACTCTAACCTGCGATGAACACCGCCGTGCTACTTCACACCACTAAAATCCTTATGCATAAGCAAATCGGAATCACAAGGAATCGAACCTTGACCTAAGACTTTTTTGCGATTTAATTACCGCCTTTGTGCTACTTACACCACTTATTCCCGGTTTTGCAGAGAATCGAACTCTGACCTGCGATAGACATCGCCGCGCTACTTCACACCACTAAAACCTTTTGAATAGTAGGGAATCGAACCCTAACCTAAGGCCTTTCCAAAAAAGTATTCATACACTTTAATAGACTACAACATAAAAACATTTGTTCCATACTTCAAAAATTATTTTTACACCCTATGGAAATTTACACTTACAAACATGATTCATATATATTACTAATATAAAGATAAAAAAATATATTTATTCAAAAATTTTTTTAAGTTTTTGGCAATTTTGGGTGAAAAATATACTATATATTAATGGAAGATAAAAATATTTTTAGAGGATTTTTGAAAATCTCGGTGAAAGCTGTAAATTATGCCCCCACAAAACAATATTATAAGTGTAGGATGCGTTGATGTTTTGTGGATTTTAGACTGAATTATGAAAAAAGGTGGATTAAAAAAAATTTTTGGATATAATAAATGGAAAGGGAAAAGAGATTATGAAAAACTTCCTTTTCCGAGAAGAAGTGGATTTTAAAATTTTTTTGGATATAATAATTGTAGCAATCGTTCTTTGAAAATTGAATGATATTCAGAAAAAAACAGGTTATACTATTTCATGGATATATAATATAACAAAAGAAAAAATAAAAAGGAGAAAAGCCATGACTAAAAACTTTATGACCTTAGTCAATGCAGTTAAGGAATATCCCTACTGCAAGACTTTCAAAGTCGCCGACGTTTATCCCGGCTGGGATAATCTGACAGAACAAGAGCAAAAGGACTTGCTCAGAGAATTTGCCGCATTTGCTTGGGATCGCTTCCATTCCGTAAGGATTGATGACGAAAACCAAAATGGTATTTCCGATTTTGATTTCACTTACAGCAAATATCTCAGATGTGATATGGATGGAGGAGCATTTAACGGAGCTGTCAAAACTGCTCTGATTCTCAAAAGCTTGCCGGCAGGCAGAGAGTTTACCCTTCCGGAAATAAATAGGGAGCAAGGAAAATTTTGTTTCGATATTGAAATAAGTGTCGACATAGAAAAGACTCTTAACGATATTATTGATAAGGGTTGCATTCCTTTTCTAAAGAAAGTCGGTGAGTCCCACGGTTTTACGGTTTACAAACGTTTATAGGAGGTTAGTATGAGACGAAGATTACGAAGACCCTATTTTGCAGAGGATAAGAACAGACAGTTTCAAGAGTTTTGCTTAGATTTGGTAGCCTACATAGAGAATGTATCTGAAGGAAACCAATGGACTGCGGGAGACTATCTTGCCTTTTGTGGTGATGAGGACTTGGAAATAACACCCAAGGATGTAGAGGCATTTTTGGACAAATGTATTGAAAACGGTACCATTTCCAACATAAAGTGCGAAGAGATTGACTGTGTTAAGACATATACAAAGATTGGTTTGCCATTCTTGATGGTATATAGTAGAATCTTTAACGAAGTATACACAGATTTAGGGGAGGACTATGACAGTGAGTATACTTTCAACCAATTGTTTGGTTCAAAGGGTTCTGTCGAAAGAGCTAAACAACTCAAAAAAGCCTTTGATATGGTGGTAGAGAACACTGATTTGGTGGAAAAAAAAGTTGACAAGGGTGGTTTTGAGATTTACAAGTTCAAATCTCAGCCTAAGGAAGATTACGACTGTTCTGTTCTTCTCGCTGTTTTCAAAGCCAATGAAGCCAAGATTGGCGAGGAATGGACCTTGTCTCAGTTTCTCTGTGAGGCACCTACCCTATCACAGATTAGGTCTTTTAACTGTTTAATTGAAGACCGTATCTTTAGAAACAATGATAATGATACGGACATCAAGTGCAAAGGCTTCAACTCTTCCGGAGAGATGGTTTACGCCAGAGAAAGAAGAGAGTAGTTAAATTTGCCTATGGCAAATGTAAAATACTTGATTTTCTCCACTTTTTGTGTCCTTTTATACACCTTATTTTAGTTTGGGGAGTCCCCATCCCTTTATTCTTACAGAGAGTGCTTCTTGTTTGTAAATGACATCAATTATTATTTTACAAAAAAAATAACACTTACTGTCTCCTTTGGATTAGTTTTGGTAAAAATGATTGTTTCATTTACAAAAAGCACTCTCACCAATTTTTTTTCAAAAAAAGGTCGATTTTTATAAAAAATATCATATAATAAAATGGATAATAAATTGGAGGGTCCAATATGGTTAAATTTATGAGGTTAATTGAAGCGGTTAAGAAATACCCTTACGCAAAACCTTTTACATTATCTGAGGTTTTTCCCGGTTGGGAAGAATTGAAAGAAAAGGAGCAAAAGGATCTTAAAAGACAGTTTGCTGCCTATGTTCAAAGTATATACGAAATCAGCATTGAGGATAAGGGTGAAGATCATTTAAATGATTTAGATTTCACTTACACAAAAAGTATTAACGACGATTTTGATATGGGAAACTTTGATGACGCTGTAAAAACAGCCTTAAGCTTGAAAACATTAGAGCAAGGCAGAGAGTTTATATTACCGGAAATTGAAAGGGAAGAAGATAATATGTATGGCTCCGATATCAGAAGTAATTTGGATACGGAAAATGCATTAAACGAACTAATCAATAAGGGATATATCCCATTCCTTGCCATAGTAGGAAAAAGCTACGGTTTCACCGTATACAAGAGATTATAAGGAGGACGGTATGAGAAGACCACTGCGAAGAAGACGCTTTTTACCGAGAGTTTATGAAATGAGAGGATTGAGAGATTTTTATCTCAATTTGTTAAAAGATATAGAATCCATGGTAAAGGGGAACGAATTCACTGCGGTTGATTATTTGGAATTTTATAATGATCGGGATGTGGAAGTATCCTCTGAGGATATAGAAAAATACTTAACGGATTCCATTGGAAAAAAGTTTATTACAAACCTTAAATATGAAGAGAAAGATGGAGTTAAGACTTTTACCAAAACTGATCTGCCCTATCAATTGGTTTATGAAAAATTAGACCGTTACTTAAACAGAGAAAGAGAACGTTCATATACTTTTTCAGAGATTTTCAGCGAAGACTACTATTCCATAAATATGAAAAAGCAACTGAAAGAGGCTTTTGAAAATGTGATTAAGGATTCCCCTTTGGTTGAAAAGAAGAAAGATAAAGACGGAAAGGATGTTTATATCTTTAAGGCACAACCGAGAGTGAACCCGGACCCAACGGTTTTATTCGCTGTGTTTAAAGTTTCCGACTTAAAGATTGATACAGAATTTACTCTGTCAGAACTTTTAGCTGAGGCTCCCACAGCCGGTCAGGTTAAAACCTTTAACTCTCTTATAGAGAGCGGTGTCTTTGCAAATTCATATAATGATATAGATGTGAAGTGCAAGGGACTAAACAACAGCGGAGAAATGGTCTACAAAAAGGAAAAAAACGAATATTAAATTCTCTTTGACTCAATAATTTGTAAGCTCCTTTATTTTTTATTACACAGGGCTCTTTCTGAGCCACCCCCCTACTTTATATGCAGAGTAGGGGGTCATATGGTATTTCTTCATTTTGGAGACCAAAATGTTATACAATATCGACAATTATAAAAATCAAAAAATTTTATTATTTTTTTGAGCGTCACCAATTTCTGTTCTACTAAAAACAACGGTATATATAAATGTCTATATAATAAACTTCTTTTAAAATCCCTCAATTAGTTTGTTATAAAATAATAAATCAATAAAATAATAAATCAAGGAAATAATAAATCATGAATTTTACATTTATTAACAAAAAAAATGGAACTCTTAATGAAAAATTGCTTGAAAAGTATGTGAAAAAAGAGTTAAAAAACAAACTAAAAAAATGTAATTTTAAGGAGTTCTTTGTGGAGCCTATTATGGAAGAGATAACAGATTATTTTGACAAGGGAGGAAAAGGCAATCAAGAATTAAGGCTTTCCGGTATATTCCGAAAATATCAAGATAATTGTGACTGTTCTACGGAAGACTTGATAAATACCGGAAGAAGTAATGGTGTAGTAGGATATGGCAATAATTTTGATTATGATGAAATATGTTTAATAACAGATGAATTTTTGTCCATATTTTTTAATTCTAATATTTTTAAATATGATATTACTAAAGGAACTACTTTATTGACCTATTTTAATAATGGGTTGGAACAAAGATTTAAGAATTACAAAAAAGAGAAAGAAAAAAATGATAGTAAATTTGTTGATATTGATAGTCATATTAGTGAGGATTCAAATTCAACTTATGAAGATAAAATTTCTTCCGGCGAACTCACTCTTGACGAGATTATGGAGATTGAAGAAATGAAAAAAGAAGCGATGGAAATAGCAAGAGAGATTTTAAATAATCCTAAGATCGTCACAAGGAAGAGTCTTGAAGTTTTGCTTGCATATACGAGAGCAACAAAAGTTAAAAGGGATGTTGACCTTAAGGATATTGATAGGCAATTGGGCAAAAAACCCGGATCTGTATCTAAAAATCTTAAGGATTTAGGTAATAGAATCAATGATTGTCTTGAGGATAATTATTATGATTTTATCCACGAACCCGATGGCAAGACATTGGTAATAAATAGCTTTGGTGAGGAGCTGAACAATATGGTATAAAAAAGCATAATGCACAATGCACAATTTAAAAATCAATAATCAAAAATCAAAAATCAAAATTGTGGTGCTTTGCACCTCTTAGATTGGTAAAATTATTATTTTATAGGAGAAAAAGCAAAAAGAAAAAAACAAAATAGTCCCCTTGTCATTGCATCAGAAAAAGGGCGGGCTCCCCCTTCTTATGACTTGTTTGGAATTTCTGCTAAAACGTTATATTCCGAAAAAGATTATTATAATGGTTTTAAGGTGATAATTATGTTTAAAGACAATACTGATTTTAAGGATGAAATTGATTATTTGTATGAATTAGCTATTACTTATAAGTTTGATACTTTTCGTAATTATATTGACGCTAATTTTGATGATGGTCTCTTTTATAAAAATCTTAACAGAGAAAGGTTTCGCAATAGCACTAACAGTTTTTATGGTCATAAATTGCGTGTTGTTGAACTTTTTATGAATGATGTTATTTGGAGTGACGGAACCTATTATATGCTTTATGAAGAAAGTCAAAATAGGCTTGTTTCTCATTTTAAAGATGGTTATATGTGTGTTAGTGCATTTACACCACGTGAGAGTGAGGATGAAGCCTTTATTAGAAACATACGGAGCCATAAGAATTTAAAGGCTGACATATCACAAAGACGTTTAGGGTATATAGATACTGTTGGTATTTGGAATGACGAAAAAGAATATAGCGTTCTTATTCCTTACGTTGGTGAAACTTTTGACGGAACACCTTATACAGAAGAAGATTGGAAAAGATGGGCTCAAGAACTCTGTAAACAATATGATCAGCAATGTGTGTTATATAAACTTCCGAGTTCAGACGAAGCTTTTTTTATTGATAAAAAAGGTCATACTCAATCTGCAGGTCGTATTGTGTCTACAGCACCTAAGAATCTTGCTAAGGAATACACTAAATTAAGAAAGTATGGTAATCGTGAGGGTGTTAGTGTTACTGTTTTAAAGGAAGATGTTGCAGATTCTTTTTCTTATGACTTGTTTGGAATTTCTGCTAAAACGTTATATTCCGAAAAAGAATATTATAATGGTTTTTAAGGTGATAATTATGTTTAAAGACAATACTGATTTTAAAGATGAAATAGATTATTTGTATGAGTTAGCTTCTTCTTATCAGATAGATGCTTTCCGTGATTATATAGTTGCTAATTATGATTATATTTAAGGAGAAATAAAATGAAAAGAGAAAATACTTTTCCAACCTCAAAGCCGGAATTAATCGAGGCCGGCAGAAACGAATTTGGGGGACCTTGGGTTCACCATTATGATGAATGGTTAGCTGTTGCTTTATATGAAGCCGGCCGAAAGCCAAAAGGCAGTGAATTTACCATAGAATCACTCTTTGATCCTGATTTGTGGGAAATGATTAAAAGAAGATATATGATTTACAGACCTTTTGAACGTGATTTTGATGAACTTGTGGCTTTAACAGCGGGAAGTATCAAGAGAGTTGACGACAAAGACGGAGTTCCCACTTATGTAAATGTTAAGGGACCTGTTAAAGGTGGACCTGTTGTAGTTAATCCCTGTTGTTATCTTTTGTGGCTGACTTCTCTCTTGGCCAATTCTCTTCCCATGGGAACTGAGTTTAGGGTGGAAGACCTTTGGAGTATGAAGTTCTGGAAGGCGATTAACGCTTCACATAAAAACTATCATAATTATTTAGACCTAAGAGTAAAAGATTATTTCCATCGTTGTGTTAAAGATGATGACCCTTGGGGTTTATCTCTTATTGACTTGGTTTCCGAAGTTGAAATAATCAATTATCATTTATACAAACGAAACGACAAGAAAGGCAAACCCATTTGTGGTATGGAATTGTTTATTGAGGTTTTTGTTGATTTGATTATTGCCTTGGGCATTGACCCGGAAGAATTTATGGATATCCATGATGTTTTTGGTTCTGTTGTTGTAGATAATATGCCTTTAAACGGACAAGAAAGCTGGGGTGCCATATTTAGAAGAGAACTCCGAAGAAGACTCTCAAAGGAACCTGTAAATGTTGATATGGATCTCCTGTATCTTACGGTTGTTCTTGCCAACTCTCTGCCAAAGGGAACTATCTTTAAGGTGGAAGATATTTTCGGACATTATAAATGGGTTGACCATTTGTGGCATAAGATTGTTGATAAGGGTTATTCCTCCAAACTGGAAGCCGATTTCTACGGTTGCAAGAAGGACGAGAAACCTTACGGTTTGCCTCTCATTGATTTTCATAATGACACAAGTGATTCTCACACTACGGAATATGTGAGAAACGATGAGGATGGAGTGCCTATTGACTGGGAGATGTTCTTTACAGCTTTCTGGAACGTGGTGGACGCCTTGGGATATAGCCCTAATGACGAAGGTTTTATATTCGGAATGTATGAAGTCTTTGACCCTAAATATAAAAACAGAGAGTGCGACAGACAATGGCGTGATGCATATCACAAGAGAAACGAAAGAGAGTGGGAACGAAGAAGAAGAGAATAAAAAAGGAGCCGAAAGGCTCCTTTTATTTTTCGCTTTTGCCTAATAGCATGAGGACTATCATAAATATGTTTACCGGGGGAAGAAGGAGGAATATGACTTTCCAAGGTTTTATGTTTAAATCTCTCAGTCGGCGACAACACAAGGAGAGAATTAAAAGCAGACTTATGCCTAAAACCCACCATTCCCAAGAGTAATTTAGCTCTCCTGGCTCAATAACTTCACAACCGCCGCCTGTATTAAAAAAGCTGTAATAGGGATAGCATATATTGTCAAATATGTCTATAAGCATATTGTTTCGGATAAGTATAATTGTATCGATTATTAATATAAGAGCCAAATATATAAAGCTTCCTTCACGAGTGGCGATGCCTTTAAAATTAACAATATTAACAAAAAAGTCTCTGTTAAATATCTCACCTATTTTCGGATAGGTGGTTTTTTTGTATTTGAAGGTGGCGACTTTCGGCTCATTTTCATCAATATTCTTTCCTTTTAAAAACAATATTTGGAAGAGGAAAATTACAGTGTAAATTCCGCACATACCCCATAATATATATGACCAAACATATTTTGTGGGGAAGAGGGCGTTAAATCTAAGAAGGCCGAAATAAAGGGTGGTTATGAGAGAAAATATAAACCCGCTCCAAAATAGAAGGGATATCTTTGCCATATAATTTATAATTGTATCATTTGTCATGCTTCTGTCTTTGGCACGTCTATATATGGCACACACTATAATTCCAAGGCTTATACAAACCGGTATAACTGCCAAAGGAGGTAAACTTAAAAAAGGAAAAAACAAAACAAGGGGAATGAGGGAAGCTATTATATATATGTAAAACTCAAGGCGACAGGCTTTTTCGTCACAATTAAATAATTTTTGAAAAAAACTTAACATAATACCTCCTTATTTTCAAAGTAAAGATTTTTTTACCAAAATATGGTAAAAAAAACATTTATACTCAGTGTCATAAACATAAAAGTTTTTAGGCAATTGTGTTTGAGGGTTAATCTCTGCTATAAAATCATTTATGGAAGAGTAATATTTTTGTGTTTTTATATCAAAATATTTATTTTCGTTTATCTTTATGAGGCGGTTAAATATGACATTAATTCTTTTGTCATCAATACCTTTGCCGGTTTCAACAAAAAAGTCCAAGGTTAAAAGTTTATTTCCCTTGTGATTGTAAATATTTGTTTTATTGTTTTGGCGATCTCCGGATATAATATAATCTTTGTTAATATACATTTCTGTATCAGAGTAGGGGATTAATTCTTTGCCCTGCCTGTCAACAGCTGTATAATAGTTTTTAATAACTTTTTGTTGTGGGGGTGTAATATAATCTTGGCGTGTCATAGGGGGTTTTGTGTATTTTTGTTTAACTCCCGGGAAATTGATTTGTGAAGTGTGGTCTTGTTTGGAAACTATATAAATACCGTATAAATGTCTATTTAGGCAAGAGGATATATTGTCATAAATGCAGGGAATATTTGTATTTGGACCAATAATTCCGTATTTGTTTCCTTGTATAACCAAACAAGCCTTTTCTTTTACAAACAAGTCTTTTATATCATCATAAATTATGGGGCTTTCATAGTCGTCAATAATAACTCCGAATTTCCCCTTTTTGTGAACATAAAAACAACGGTCAATATATCGTTGGTATGATTCTGACGGTCTGATATAATCTATGTCCGTTTCCTCAAAAGTGTTTTTCTCGATGTTGTAAATATAGGGTTTGTAATCAATAATTGCGTATAGATTGTCCTTGAAAACAGTATACTCCGTAAGGGTTGTGTTGTTATGTAATTTGCCTTCCTTAGAGTATAATCGATTGCCGGAGATTATCAAATCTTTGAAATAATCATCTGCTCTTAGGTTTCCGCTGTAGAGCTTTTTTCCGGTTTTGTCATACAGTTCATGTATTCCCCTATCCTCGGCTTGATACAAATTATGAAAGAAATTTACTTCTTTATATTTTTTTGGCAAAAGATATTCTCCCGTTTGGGAATTGAGAACGTTTGAACCGTCTTTACAGGTGAGCGTATATAAGTGTTTTGTGGTATAACCTACAGATTTTATATTCTTTTCGATTAATTTATCTTTATAATAAGCATTTATCTTGGCGGTGGGTCCCACTTTAAAGGTAAGGTTTTCGTCACCGGCCCAATAGATTCCTTTTGTTTCAAACAAGAAACCTTTCTCGTCATAAACACGACTGTTGAGAAAATTCGTGGTTAAGGGACCTACTTTTAATTTTTCATAATCTATATATTCAAAAGGAAACCTATGGGTTATGGGCACCACAATTTCCCCGTCTTCGTTCAAAAGACCCACAGAATATCTGCTGAAATCTACACAGATATACAACAGTCCCAAAATAACAACCAATATATATATATTAAAGAATTTCTTCATTTTTACCTCAATTGAAAATAAAAATATATCTTATAATTATATTATACATACAAAACAAAAAAAACGCAAAAATTAACTTAATTGTTTTTAACTTCTTGTATGTTGTAAAATATAACGCATAAAACTTGCAAAGTTTTAAAAGGCAGAAAAGTGCGAAGCACCTGTCCCCCTAAACCGTAGGTTTGGGGGGTGGACTTTGCGAAGCAAAGGACGGGGGGATGGATATCTGATTTCACATTTCTGATTATTTTTCGCTTTTGCCTAATAGCATGAGGACTATCATAAATATGTTTACCGGGGGGATTAGGAGAAAGACCACTTTCCAAGGTTTTATGTTTAAATCTATCAGTCGGCGACAGGATAGGGCAAGGGTTATAACCGCTAAACCTATGAGAACATAGGGCTCCCAAGAAAAGAAATAAGGTCCGGCAACTAAATCTCCGTAGGGATCGTAAAAATATAACTGAAAATTAAAGAAAAGATGTTCAATAATATAATAGGTTAACCAAATATTAAAAATGATAAAAGGGGAATATATCCAAAAACCTTCCCTTTTTGTCACACCTTTAAAATTAAAGATACCGACTATAAAATCTCTGTTAAATATCTCACCTATTTTAGGCAGAGACGGTTTTATATAGCGGAGAGTGGCTGTCTTTTTTTCTGTGTCTTGAGCTTTTCCTTTTAAAAACAAAATCGGGAAAAAGAAAAACAGGGCATAAATTCCGGATAAAATGAGAAAACCTTTTGAATAAAAATTGTCGGAAAGTTTGGTTTCACAATCAAAAATCTTTGAAAGAAACTCGGTAAGTATATAAAACAGTCCGCAGGATATAAGTAATAAAGATATTTTAATTAAAAAGTTTATAATCTTTTCATTATTCATATCTCTGTCTTTTCCGCGACGAAAGATTGCACAAATTATTCCTATTAAACCAATTACAGATATATAATACATATTATCTTCATAGAATATTTCATAAAGAATATAAGAAATAATAAAAAACAGTAAAGAAAAGATTATATATAGATAAAGCTCTGTTCGGCAAGCTTTTTCATCACAATTAAACAGTCTTTGAAATAATGCTTTCATAATGCATCCTCCTTAAAACTTAAAAATTAATGTCCATCCCCCCGTCTTTTTGCTTTGCAAAAATCCACCCCCCAAACCTTCGGTTTAGGGGGACAATGTCCATCCCTCCGTCATGTCCATCCCCCCGTCTTGCCTTACGGCAATTCAACCCCTATTGCTTAGGGGGATCAGAATAGTTTTTTCTTATATTTGATTGTAAAACCAAATCTTTGTTCTGATATATCACAATCTTTTAATAATTCATTGTCCGGATTTTTGAAAATGATATAATCTTTTATGGAATTATAAGTTTTAAGAGTATCCATATCCATAACATTAAAACCCTTATATCTATCATAAGACTCTATTTTGCGATCATCATAAAAAGCTAATCTGTCGTTTATTCTTCTTAAATCTGTCCTTAGAGATTTAACGAAATTTCCATCTTTGTCATAAATGTCAAATATTTTTTTGTCCTGTCCTACTTCACCTGTTGCGAAAATATATTTATCATAAATTTGAATATCATTATATTTAGGCGGGAGCAACTCCTTGCCCTTTTTGTTAACAACAGTATATGAGTTATTAATATTTAATGTTTTTTGTGGATCATATTGGGGGGAAGGGGCTTTATAAGGAGGGCCGGGTATTTTAGAATCATAATAAGAGCTTGCAGCTTGCGAGAAAAGCCTTTGTGGTTTTGCTGTTTTGGAGGCTTTGTAAAAACCGGCTAAAGAATGACCTATGGCAGTATAAATACAGGGAATATTTGTATCAGGGCCTATTACTCCATATTTATCACCTTGTTTAACTATGCAGGTTTTTGCTCTTCTGTTATAATCTGATATATCATCGTAAATTATAGGGCTTTCATAATCATCTATAATAACTCCGAATTTTCCCTTTTTGTGGACATAAATACAGTTATAATATTTAACAATATAGTCAATATCTGTTTTGTCAAAAGTGTTATTCTCTTTGTTGAAAACAAAAGGTATACCATTAAATATAATATAGATTTTATTATTATATATGTTGTATTTATTAAAAGATGTTTGGTTTAACAACTCTCCTTTTTTATTAAAAATCATATAATTTTGAATTGGGTTATAGTCAGGTATATTGCTTGGCATAGGCATAAAATTGCCAATTATCAGGTCGTCGCAGAGATCCCCCACTTTTAGGTTGACATGACATATTTTTTTGCCTGTTTTATCATAGACTTCATTATATGTTTTCTCATCTAAAATATAGTGACCGTTTTTATATTCATAATGAGAAAATTTCGGAAAAAGAAAAGTGCCCTTTTCTGTGTTAAGGTAGTTAGTGCTTGTTGTGTCACAGGTTCCATCATGGTTAACCTTGAGTTTTAGTGCTTCCACATAAGGAAAAATATCCCGTTTCATAAAGGAAAAATCACATCCTTTGGCAATTAATTTATTGTTGTAATAGGTTTTTTGTGTCATAGGACTATATAAAATATTATTAATTTTATCATCGTAAGGGGTCTTTGATTTGAATTTATAACCGGATTGATAGCAGTGGTCTGATGAGGTTAAAGACAAACCCACATAATGAACATTTGGTTTTTGGTTATAAACTAAATCATAGAGAGAGGGATAAGCATAAACATGAATGTATTTTATGGGTAAGACTATTTTGCCTGTTTCGTCAGCATAACCAAAGCGATAACCGCCAAACCGGTAATACAGACAACCTAAACCGATTAATAATAAAATTATATAAAATATTAAAAATTTTTTCATTTTTCTCTCCTGTTTATATACATATAATATCATATTTTACATGTTTTGTCAAGTTTTTTGATTATTGTTTTTGTTTTGTGGTATAATATATATGGAAGCAGAAAATGAGAATCAGAAATAAAATACCAAAAATAAAGAGAACCGTAAAAGAATACGAATATTTTATAATTTTGGCTTTGTTGGGTATCCCTATAGGTGTGGCTGTAGGAGCGGTGGACAGTGTTTTCGGTCACGGACTTGTTTTTGTAAACAAACTTCGAGACGCTCACCCCTATTGGTTTATCCCTTTTTTGGCTTTTGTGGGCCTCTTTATAATTTGGGTCAGAAGAAGAATAACCAAAAACGATAAATTCGGTATTAACCTGGTTTTTGCCGTAGGACTGGGGGACGCCACAAGGATACCCCTAAGGCTTGTGCCTTATGTTATTGTTTCCACATGGCTTACCCATCTCTTCGGAGGGTCTTCGGGAAGAGAAGGTGTGGCTCTGCAAATAGGTGCTACCATATCCAACAGGTTTGGCAGAAAACTTCCCATTAAAAATGTGACGGAAGTCTTCCTTATAACAGGTCTTGCGGCAGGTTTTTCCGGCCTTTTCCTCACACCCATAACAGCCATTCTTTTTGCAATTGAAGTGTTAATAGCGGGGGCAATAGAATATAAAGCTCTCCTTCCCGCCCTTACGGCCTCTTTTTCCGCAGCTGTTACAAGCGGACTTTTGGGCCTTGGCAAAATGTCTTACAGTCTCAACATTCAATTACCTTTTAATGTTATAAACACCATAAAGATTATTGTTTTGGGAATTATTTTCGGACTTGTGGGAGGATTGTTTGTCTACATTTTGCGAAGAGTTAAAATGTATTTGGAAAAATATATACCCAATCCCTATATAAGGATTTTTGCCGTGGGTATTATTTTATCTGTTGTTATGATACTTTTTCACGGAAGATATTGCGGTGTGGGATCTAACCTTATAGAGGGAGTTTTTAACAAAGATGTTATCTATTCCTATGACTTTATATTAAAACTCCTCCTAACGGTTTTAACCCTCTCTATAGGATTTCAAGGCGGTGAAATTATGCCCTTGTTTGCCGTAGGTGCCACCTTAGGGTATGTTATTGCTCCTTCTTTTGGCCTTGATCCTTTGTTTGTGTCGGCTCTTGGTATGTGTTCTGTTTTCGGTTCGGCCACCAATACATTTTTTGCTCCTATTTTTGTGGGAGCGGAAATTTTCGGCTTTGCCGCTTTGCCATACTTTTTTGTTGTATGTGCCATAAGCTATTTCTGCAACCTAAATAAATCTGTTTATTCTCTTCAAAAAATCAATAAAAATGATTGATTATTCATCTTGAAAGCAGTTATGTTTACTGTTTTAGGGGACAGTGTCCACCCCGTCTTGCCTTTCGGCAACAGAGCTTCCCAAACCTTTGTGGTTTAGGGGTAAAATCATATTTGTAATTTGAATAAATATATCTTTTTATGATATAATAATTATGTGTGTGTAATTAAGTGTATTTATATAAAAGGAATAAACTATGTTAGACAAAAAAGAAATTGACGAATTGGCTCACCTCTCTCGTCTTATATTAACGGATGAAGAAAGTGAGAAAATGACAGAGCAAATAAACAAACTCCTAAACAACTTTGCGGATTTGCAAAAACTTGATACCACAGATGTGCCTCCCACCAGTCACGCTGTGCCTACATATAATGTTTTCCGTGAAGACACCGTTAAGCCTTCTCTCAAACCCGAGGAAGTTGTTGCCAACGGACCTAAGGTGACGGAAAACTGTTTTGTTGTACCGAGAATTGTAGATACGGATTAGGAGGATAATATGGAATTTTATAAATTAACTGCACATGAAATAGCAGATCTTATTCAAAATAAACAAGTTAAAGCTGTTGAAATAGCTGAAAGTTTTGCTCAAAGAATAAACTCCGTAGAAGATAAAGTTAAATCCTATATCACTATAACTTGTGATATTATGACCGAAGAAGCCAAAAAGGTGGATTCCCTCATTGAAAAGGGTGAGACACTTCCTCCCCTTGCCGGTGTTCCCTGCGGTGTAAAAGACAATATGTCTACCATAGGCGTTAAAACTACGGCAGCTTCCAAAATTCTTAACAATTATGTGCCTGTATATGACGCCACTGTTGTGGAAAAACTAAAAGAAGCTCATGTTCCCATGACCGGTAAAACCAATCTGGACGAGTTTGCCATGGGCTCTTCTTGTGAAAACTCTGCTTTCTTCCCAACTCACAACCCTTGGAATTTGGACAAAGTTCCCGGCGGCTCTTCCGGTGGCTCTGCCGCTTGTGTTGCCGCCGATGAATGTGCTTTTGCTTTAGGTTCAGATACAGGCGGATCCATTCGTCAACCTGCCTCTTTCTGTGGTATTGTGGGACTGAAACCCACCTACGGCAGAGTTTCCCGATACGGACTTTTGGCTTTCGCCTCTTCTCTTGACCAAATAGGTCCTATGACCAAAGATGTGACAGACGCTGCTATGGTTTTAAACCTCATTTGCGGAAAGGATTCCATGGATTCCACAAGTTTGGATGTGGATACTCCCGACTTTACCAAAGCTTTGACAAAAGATATTAAAGGTATGAAAATAGCTCTTCCCAAGGAGTTTTTTGCCAAAGGAATGGGAGAAGACACAAGAGAGGCTGTTTTGAAAGCCGTAGAAATTTACAAATCTCTCGGTGCCACAGTAGAAGAGGTTTCCATGCCTAACGTGGAATACGGTTTACCCGTTTACTATATTATCGCCCCCGCAGAATGTTCTTCCAACTTGGGACGATATGACGGTGTAAAATATGGTCACAGAAGTGATAAGAGTGTGGATACTTTTTCACTTTACGAACAGTCCAGAAGTGAAGGCTTCGGTCCTGAAGTTAAACAGAGAATTATGATCGGAAACTATGCTTTAAGTGCCGGATATTATGACGCTTATTATCTCAAAGCTCAACAGGTGAGAACACTTGTAAAGAGAGATTTTGACAGAATATACGAAAAATATGATGTTATTGTGGCTCCCACAAGCCCTAACACAGCTTTCGGTATAGGTGAACAGACCGATGATCCTTATACCATGAAACTTGCCGATGTTTGCACCATCCCGGCTAACCTTGCGGGTATTCCCGCCATAAGTGTGCCTTGCGGTATAGGTGAGGATTCTATGCCCATAGGTTTACAAATTATGGGTAAGGCTCTTGATGAAGAAACTGTTCTTAAGGCAGCCTTTGCCTTTGAACAAGCCACAGATTTTCATAAACTAAAAGCAAAGCTGTAGGTTTGTGGTTGTTTCCCCCCCACGATGAAAAATCATAGATTTAATTGTCCCCCTAAGCGTCAGCTTGGGGGGTGGATTGCCGTAAGGCAAGACGGGGGGATGGACATTAAACACCTTTTTGGGCAGTATCTTTTTTTCACTGTCTGCGAATATAAAAAAAACACACCACCCAAAAAGCTGTTATGTTATAGATTTTCCTAAAATTAAATTTTGTCTTTGTCAAAATTCCAAGGGTCTAGTCAAAAATCTTTAGTGATAAAGATTTTTGCCGTCGGGCACCGAAAAATCATAGATTTTCCGGCTCTTGCTAAAAACGACAAGCAGTTGTCGTTTTTACAAAAAAGCGGTGCTTTTTTGCCGCAATTCAACCCGA
>JAFSVJ010000072.1 GCA_017445025.1 Abditibacteriota bacterium
TTAGGTTTAGATATGGTGCTTCTTCGTATATATGTAAAGCATCTTTGGAGTTTTGAAGTTCTTCTCGTAAAATATCTTCATAAGGTGCGTTCTCTATATCTCTTGCCACCAAATATTTAAACAAGTTTTTACAGGTCACCATAGTGCGATAAAACAGCTCTGTTATACTCCTATCATCCACCAAATGGAATTTTAAGGGACCCGGCACTTCAACAGACTTAAATATATCAAAAGCTTTTTTAGACAATTCAGCCGCTTTTTCATATTCTCTTATAAAAATACCAAAGTCTTGCCACTCTCCGGAATGTGGAACAACATAATAATCTTTAAGGCTCGTCAATTCTGTTATAACCAACTTCAAAGAAATATCTTCAATATTGGCTTTTGAAAAAGTTTCTCCGTCTTCCATTAAATAGAAAAGTTTAGCGTTAAATATCTCCGGGACAGAATTGTCCGCATGTTTTGTTCCCGTAGCAGAATCAAATTCATTATTATCTGCCACTCCATTATCATAATCTTTTGGCAAGAATGGATGAGCCGGACCGTAAAACAATGGACCATGGTAATACATAGGACACTGCAAAGAAGGAACATGCTTTACCGCTTCGCTCATATATTCCCAAGCTTTTATAACCTTGTCAGTATTTTCTTTCCCAAAATCTCGGATTGCCATTCGTCTTAAATAGGTTTCCTGTGAACAGGTTTCATAGCATGCCCAATAAGCCAACTCTTCTGCACGAGAGGCAAACATACCAAAGAAAAGCCATGACTGTTGAACTCCCACAGGAGTTATGGATCTCACACTTTCCCATTTATCGGCAAAGTTTTGGAGAGCAGGAACATAAGGATACTGCAAAACTTCCAAACCTATTCCCGTTTCCGTCTTTATAAACATACCCATACCGTGTTCTTTGGCAAACTTTTTCTGCCTTAATGTATCATAAGCCGGTCCCATTCCTTCCATAGAATAATCCCATATATATTTATCGTAGCCGTCTTTTATAAGAATACTGTCTTTTGCTATGGTATAAGTAATATTATAGTCAGATTTTTCTTTTTCTTTTTGGTCCTTTGTTAAAGTTTTCATTAATTTCAATCTGTCATCATTAAAAGAATACATCCAAACATTAACAAAAGCCTCGGGGTTGGCTCTTTTTATGGCATCTTTTACAGGATTTAGCTGGAGAGTCACAACTTCTTCAAAGGCCTTTGAACCGCAAACGGGACAAGGTGTGCTTCTTTCGGCTCTGATATCGTCCCATACTCTGCAATGGTTAAAACTTTCATAAGATACAATCATGGTAGAGCCCGCAAGAAGTGGCACTTCCTTAAAGAGTTTATAAAAGACTTCCCCATAGAAATCTTGAACAAGTTTTGAACTTGAACAAGGGAAATACATGGTTTTGGCATCATTAACCTTATATGCAGCCCCTCTGGTTTCAGGGTGATTTTTAAACAAAGGATGATCTCCCAATAATTTTGGAGTCACAGGCAAATATGCAAAACGAACACCGTATTTATAAGCCTTTTCGGAAGCTTCTCTTAATATTCTTAAATTTTCTTTCGCTGTGGGGAAATTTAATTCAGGCAATATTTCACTGTCGGCATAGATTAAAATATCGCCATAAATCATCATTTCGTTAACGCCATAATGAGCGTAAGTCCTAAAAGCTTCTTCATCTAAATATTCTTCCGTAAAATCAGGGACAGAATAATTGGCATTCCAAGGTCCTTGAGAGATTTGGTGATCCCACCTGGCTGTCCTAAAATATTCACCAAGAGTTAAAACTGGAGCTTTTCTCTCTTTCATTCTATGTTCAAGATCCGTTAAAGCTGCCCAAGCTCCTTCGACACCTCCGACTGTGACGGTTATGTTTGTGTAATCAACTTTTACGGAAAAATCTCTCACGGCAAAATCTTTAAAATATAAAAACTTAATTTCTTCCACAATTTGAGTTGTATCAAAATTCTCTCTTATTTTTGGTTTGTTAAGAAGAGTATTATGAGTTATAGCTTTTTGAGATGATACAGAACTTTTTTCATCTGTCCAAGTTAGGTTTGGAGAAATACCCATTCTTTGAAGAAAATCTGCAAAATCCTCCCCTAAAGTTTGATTGCAAATTGGGTCTACATCTACAATTAACTTAACATTTAAAGTAATTCTTGTTTCATTTGATTTAAGAGTGGTTTCTGTGACATAGACATCTCTGTGAATATCTCTTCGCTCCTTCGTCATAGGGAGAGCGTTTACTCTTTTAATTATATCTTTTATAAATAATGAATTATGCATAATTACTCCGGCTTATATACACACCCTTCAAAAATAACTATATCATCCAATTGATCCACTATTGCAAAAGCAAAAGGACGGTTGAAAGATATTTCTTTTTCTTCTCTGTCTATTCCTTTGGTAGTTGCTTTAACTGAAGTGGCAGCAGAGGCTTCGCATCCCTTTTCGTCTATTCCTATGGTAGCTTTGTGAAGTATGGAAGAAATATAAGTTTTCTCTTTTGAAAGACCTAAGAAATTAGCCTTTTGAAGATCAAAAGCATCTTTCATGCCTAAGTTTTTAAAGATATTATTCATCTTTTCGCTATATTCTATTTTAAATTTGGGAACAGTGACTTTATAAAATTCATCCCCTTCTGTGTTGTTGGTTATAAGAGTATAAAAATCAATATCTTTAACAAAATCGGCAAGTTTTGTTCCTCTTGGAGGGAGAATGAAATACATAGCAGCATAGCCTTTCAACTCCTTAATCAAAACTTTACCGCCATTATATTCAAAAACTTTGTATAATCCTTTGTCTTTCATCATAGCACAGGGAAAATAATCACCGTTTTCAAGAATAAAACTACCGCTTTCGGTATTATTGACCGGGAAAGGATTTGTCCAGCCGGAATAAAAATATATGGAATTAACGATTACAGCTTTATCATTGGGTGAGATTTGGTCAACAATTTGATCTATCTTTCCATTGGTTTTTTTCTTAACCCAATTGTTAATATCCTTTTTACTGTTGTTATTGAGAACAAAAACATCTCCGTTGTAATAGTTTTTGGCAATCAGATAAAATTGTCTTTCATAATCACCGCGAACCCAAATACCATTGGCAATATTGTATTTGTCTACTTTTAACCCTTTGGAATTGGCAAGTAATATTCTGTTAACTGTGTTCATTAACTTTTGGTCATAAGGATCGTTTTGGAGAACAGAGGCAAATTCATTTAAAGTTTGTCCTTTGGCACCGTTAGACAAAAGACTCATAGACATATTTAAGCTTAATGGTGAGAGGGCAAAGTTTTTGCCATCATTAATCTTAACTGTTTCTCTAAAAATCTTATTGGAAAACTTAACGTTGTTTCGAGGAATATCTCCCATACCGTCATTGGCAAATAAACCAACGGAACAGATTAATAACAGTAATACAATTATATTTTTCATTTTTTTCTCCATTATCTTATTAATTATATTATATCATAAAATATAAAAATAAGCAAATGGCAGGAATATTCCTGCCATTTTTATTTAAAATAATTCTATTTAAAACTCAATAAAATAATACCTATTAACAAAAGAATTAAGCCTATAACAAGAACCTTAACAGGCTTTCCTTTTACCCCTTTCCATTCACCAAAAACAAAGCCTATAAACTGCTGTCCTCCTGTTTGGACACATTGGGAAACCCCATTTCCTACACTTGCTCCGAGAGCTCCCATCATAAGGGTTCCATATCCAAAAATAATTAAGTATACAAAGAATTGTAAACCATCACACAAGGACCAACAAAACTCTTTAAAACTAAAACATCTGAAAGTCTTGTTTTTAGCCATAAGTATAAGGGCATAAACCATATTCATAATAACACCCACAAACATACCTACAGCCCAAATTGAAACACCTTTATAGGGACTTGTGACGCCGACTTTTTCCATAGCTCCTATAATATCTGATCCGCAATAAGTATTTAACATAAAAATTCCACAGGAGAGAATACCGGAAATAATGGCCATTACTTTATACATTATATTTCTCATAGGAGACAGACTCTCGCCTTCCACACCTTTCTTGCCCAATTGCTTATCTCTTAGGTCACCGGCTTTGGAAATAAGAACAATGGCAATAATCATTACAATTACTGCCAAAACAGAGATTAAACCTTCTTTTGAGTATAATCCAGGGGCATTGGCAAAAACTCCGCTTCCTTTAAAAATTAGAGGAATAAGAGTGGAAACTATAAGGGCAGAGCCTCCGAGAAGAACGCTAACCATTACAAAGCCTATCTTTACCATACAGATACAACACAAAATATTTGCCAATCCCCAAGCCATGGAAAATAGGTTTGCAAATATTATTTTTTCCGGTCCGATTATGGCCAAAACCTGTGGCACATCACACAAAATAAACATAGACAACCAAGGCAAAAACAAAAGACCGAAGAGCATACTGAAAAAGAGAACATGCTCCATGGAAAAAGTTTTACAAGCCTTTATAGGCCATGCACTGGTTCCTACACTAAATGCACCTGCAATAACCAACAATAATCCGATAACAAAAGACATATTTATTCACCTTTATTTAAAACTTAACAATATTATACCCAAAAATAGTATTATTAAACCAAAAACAAATACTTTTACAGGTTTACCGGAGACTCCTTTCCATTCGCCAAATGCTAAACCTACAAAAAGCTTTCCGGAAAAGATCATACTGTCCGCAACACCGTTCCCTATACTTGCACCAAGTGGCCCGATAAGCAAAGTTCCGAAACCAAACAACATTAAATACAAATAAAACTGAAACCGTCAAAATAAAAAATTACAAATCACCAAAAAGACCGATTTTTTGCAAGAAATAACGAATTGACGTCTATCGACTGTAGTGAATGAGTATTGGGACAAAAGAGCGAGGACATAGTCCGAAGCTATTTTGTTTCAAGACGATTGAGCGTCAAGGAGATAAGTCAAGAGTTATTTCGTTAAGCATTCCAAGGGTTCCCAAAAAGTTGAGCTAAAAGCGAAACTTTTAGGGATTTGGAAAAAAGAAGGGATTTTTAGGGGAGTTGGGATTTTTTTATTTAAAATACTACTTACTTAAAACTCAACAGAATAATACCTAAAAACAATATTATAAGCCCTATTATAAATACTTTTACAGGTTTTCCTTTTACTCCTTTCCATTCGCCAAATGCTAAACCTACAAAAAGCTTTCCGGAAAAGATCATACTGTCCGCAACACCGTTCCCTATTGACGCACCAAGTGGTCCGATAAGCAAAGTTCCGAAACCAAACAACATTAAATACAAATAAAACTGAAACCCGTCACAACAAGCCCAGACAAACTCTTTTAAACACCAAAGTTTCTCAAAACTATGGTTTTTATACATAAGGCAAAGAGAATAAATTATATTTACAAATATTCCCAAAAGCATTCCCACAGCCCAAAGGCAAACACCTTTTAAAGGACTGTCAACTCCCGCTTTTTCCATGGCAGAGATAAAAGAATGGCCACAATAAGTATTTATTAAAACTATCCCGGTTGAAAGCAATCCACCCACAAAAGCAACCAAATAATAGAATATTTTTTGAAATTTGGTTAAATTTGAAGTTTCTTGTTTTTTACCTAAAAATGTATCTCTGAGATTGCTTGCCTTTGTTAATATTAAAATAGCAAGAAAAATAATCAAAACAGCAACAATGCTGATTATTCCATCTTTTGATAAAAGATCCGGGGACTGGGAAAAAACTCCGCCACCTTTAATTACAAAAGGCACCAATGTTGCCACTATTAGGCTTGCTCCGTTAAGCAAAACTCCGGTGATAACAAACCCTATTTTAACATAACATATATAACAAAGCACATTTGCAATGCCCCATGCAAGAGAAAAAATATTGGACAAAATTACATCTCTTACATTAAGAGAAGCAAAAACCTCTCTCACATCACAAATGCAAAACATGGTAAGCCAAGGCAAAAACAACAATCCAAAGACCATACAGAAAAACAAAACATGTTCCATAGAATATTGTTTACAAGCCTTTACAGGCCATGCACTGGTTCCTACACTTAAAGCACTTATAATTACTAATAACAAACCTATTATAAATGACATTATTAAACCTCATTTATTTACATAGGAGCTTAAACTCAAAAGAATAATACTCACAAATAAAAATACTATACTTAATACCAATAACTTAACAGGTCTGCCTTTTACGCCTTTCCATTCTCCACAGAGAAACCCTATTATTTGTTTACCTATGGCACTACCTGACAGACTGACACCATTTCCTATGGAAGCACCCAAAGCACCCATCATTGGGGTTCCCAGTCCCACCAAGAACAAATAGAATATATATTGAACACCGGAAATAGCTCCTGAATAAAATTCTTTCATATTTGAAAAAATCTTATAAGTATTGTTTTTTATCATCAAAACTATACTATAGAGGACATTTATAAATATACACCCAAACATTCCAAAAGTCCAAATAGATAATGAAGAGAAGTTTTCATAGCAACCGGCTGAGACTGCGGCGTCTTTTAACAATGAACCGTAATATGTGTTTAACAATAAGAGACCTGTACACATTACTCCTGCCACAATACACATAAATCTCCAAAATCTCTTTTGAGCAATTGGGACATGATCTTTTGCTTCAACTTTTCCCATATCTTTATCTCGCATACTTCCGGCTACCGACATAAGGATAATTGAAATAACCATAATCAAAACAGCAATAATACTCAATAAGCCTGAGTAGGACGTAATATCCGGGGCATTTTTAAAAACTCCGCTACCTTTAAATATTAAAGGAATGAGAGTAGAAATTATAACAGCGGTTCCTCCCTCTAACACACTAAACATTACAAATCCGACTTTGTAGAGACAATTTATGGCTATTATATTAGCCACTCCAAAAACAAGTGAAAAAAGATTGCATATCACAAGGTTTATAAAACCTATTTGATCGTAAGCTTCACGAACATCACATATAAAAAACATTATAATCCAAGGAACAATAAACATACCTACAAGTTGAGATATAAACATGAGCTGTTCCATTTTATATACTTTACATATTTTATATGGCCAAGGGCTTGTTCCTGATATTAAAGAACCCAATGCCACCACAAACAATCCTATTAGAAACTGCATAAAAACCTCAATATTAAATATTATTTATTCCCCTTACGTAGTAGGGAGAGAGAAGTGGTTAACTAAAAAAATGCGTAATTTCCCCCCCCTACCCTACGTAGCACCAAATCCCAAAAAGTCTTGCTACGCTACGACTTTTCGGGTTGAATTGCGGCAAAAAAGCATCGCTTTTTTGTAAAAACGACAACAACTTGTCCTTTTTAGCAAGAGCCGGAAAATCTACGATTTTCAGGTGCCCGACGGCAAAAATCTTTATCACTAAAGATTTTTGACTAGACCCTTGGTAGGGGGGGATTTGTAGGTCGGGAACCCTTGGTGAGGGGGGATATTTTGCTATTGCGCATTTAATTTTTCATTTTTTAGATCCACCAACCAATATGGTGCGAAGAACCACTTGTTGTGATTTAATTAATAAAATTCTTTTACCTCTTTCCAATATAACATTAACTCATCAAGAGTCATATTTTTCATTACTTTGCCCTCTGCATTAATTCTGTCTTCCATTAATTGAAATCTCTTTTGGAACTTATCTGTTGCTTCCTTAAGAGCTATTTCAGGTTGTATTTTTAAATATCCGGACAAAGCACACACTGCATACAAAACATCTCCAAGCTCTTCCTCAAGTTTATTGGCATCACTGTTGTTTTCAACAGCTTCTCTTAATTCTTTAACTTCTTCTTCCACTTTCTTTAAGGCTTCTTCCGTTTCATTCCAATGAAAACCTGCCTTAACAGCTTTTTTACTCATTTTGTAGGCTCTCATAAGAGAAGTAAAACTCCCGGGAATACCGTCTATGGCGCTTTTTCTGTCAGTATAGCCCTTTTCGGTTTTTTTTATCTTTTCCCAATTGTCAAGAATCTGATCTGTATTGTCAACACTTAAATTTCCAAAAACATGAGGATGACGACGAATAAGTTTATCAGATAAATGCTCTGCCACATCTTCAAGATCAAAAAGCCCTTCTTCCTTTGCCATTTGTGCCTGCATTAAAACCTGCATAAACACGTCTCCCAACTCGTCTTTTATTTTATAATCATCCTTTTGATTAATGGCATCTATAAGCTCATAACCCTCTTCAATAATCCCATCTTTTATACTCTCACGGGTTTGTTCTCTGTCCCAAGGACAACCGTCAGGGGCTCTCAGTCTTGCCACCACATCAATGGCTTTTTGTATTTTATCGTCCATTATATCACCATTTATTCGTAATTATACACTATTATACCACAAATAAAATCTCAAGTATACAATTAATATTTTTATACCATTATATATTATACCACAAATTACAATTATATTGCAAAATGCACAATTTGTAATTTGATAAAAACAAAGGTTTTATGGTATAATAAAGTAGGAATAAAAATAGGATATTATTATGATAGTTGATTTTGATATATTGGTTATAGGCTCAGGTATTGCGGGGCTTTCCTTTGCTCTCAAAGTAGCGGAGTTTGCCAAAGTAGCCATTATTACAAAAAAAAGTGATTCCACCTCCAACACCAACAACGCACAAGGTGGTATTGCGGCAGTATTGGATCACTCTGACAGTTATGAATCCCACATACAAGACACTCTCATAGCCGGTGCAGGTCTTTGTGGCAAAGAGGCTGTAGAAGTTTTGGTCAAAGAAGGACCTGACAGAATTAAAGAACTTATTGATTTTGGTGTTCAATTTACCAAGGACGAAAAAGGAGAAAACGACAACGATTATCATCTCCACTTAGGTCGTGAAGGCGGTCACTCTGCCAGAAGAATTGTTCACGCCCAAGACTTAACGGGAAAAGAAGTAGAAAGAGCCTTGGTTCGTCTTATAAAAATGAATCACAATATCCATATTTTTGAGCACCACCAAGCCATTGACCTTATAACCAAAAACAACGTCTGCCTCGGTGCCTCTGTAATAGACACAGAAACCGACGATATAGATATATTTAAAGCTAAGTTTATAATGTTATCTACAGGTGGTCTCTGTCAAATATACGAACACACCACCAACCCGGATATTGCAACCGGTGACGGTGTAGCTATGGCCTACAGAGCCGGTGCTGATATTGCCAATCTTGAATTTATTCAGTTCCACCCTACCAGCCTTTATCACCCAAAAGCCAATTCATTCCTTATTTCCGAAGCTGTTCGCGGAGAAGGTGGAATATTACGAACCTCCGACGGAACAAGATTTATGGAAAACTATCACGAACTTAAGGAATTGGCTCCTCGTGACATAGTAGCAAGAGCCATAGACTCTCAAATGCAAAAAGACAACGCCGACTGTGTATATTTGGACGTCACCCATTTAGGACCGGAATTTATAAAGGAACACTTCCCCTTTATATATGAATCCTGTCTTAAATATGGACTTGATATTACAAAAGAGTGGATACCCACCGTTCCCGCAGCTCACTATTCCTGTGGTGGTGTAAAGTGTGACCTTAACGCCATGTCCTCTCTTAAAAATATGTATGTATGCGGAGAGGTTTCCTGCACAGGTGTTCACGGAGCCAACAGATTAGCTTCCAACTCCCTTCTCGAAGCTCTCGTATGGGCAAGAAGAGCCAAGTTAGATGTAGAAAAAAAATACAAAGATGCCAAAAGCCACAAAGTTCCCGACATTACTGAAAGCAATCAAGAAAAAGAGCGAGCCGACTTGGAAGTTCTTAACGGATATGTTGAAAGAATCAAGAGAATTATGTGGAAAAATGTGGGTATAGTCCGAACAAACAAGCGACTTGAAAGAGCCTTAAAAGACTTGACTCACATTCAAAACGCCATCGAGGATTTGATGGTTCAATACAAAATAACCAGTAAACTTATTGAACTGAGAAATATGTGTGAATGTTCCATTTTAGTAACAAAGAGTGCCTTGCTCCGTCACGAATCAAGAGGACTTAACTATAATTTGGACTATCCTTATAAGGATGACAAAAACTGCATACACGATACAATAATAAATAACAGATAAAAGCAAAAATGCTTCGCATAATGCACAATAAAATGCAAAATGAATAATAATTAATTTTGCTACGCAAAATGTGATTTTCAGAGAAAATCACGATCCCCCCCGTCAGTTGCTACGCAACTGCCACTGACCTGCCACTGTTTTTTTGGTCAAATTTTTTATTTTTTTATTTTTTTAATTCGGCGAAGCCGAATAAAATTTTTAGTCTTTTTTCCTCTGTGTTTTATCTCAATTTTCTAAGAAAATTTTCAATAAAACGCAGAGGAA
>JAFSVJ010000009.1 GCA_017445025.1 Abditibacteriota bacterium
TTTTGGTGATTTGTAATTTATGATTTCTGCTATATATATAATATTTGCTGTCGGAATTTGGTTTATGACTTCCTTTGCAACAGTCAATCCACCAATCCCGGAATCATACATTCCGATTATCATTTAATCATCCAATAAATAATTTCTCACCATCTTTAAACTTATTATGCTCTCACAAATATACGACAAAAGCCTATTATTATAAACCAACACTCCTTATCGGTTCAGATAAGTCAAAATGTCCTCCCAAAGACTCTATCATTTCACCTTGAACCGTAATTTGAACCCCTTCTATTTTATCTTCTTTATTTATAAGAGTTTTTGCTATGGAGTCAAGGAGTTGTTTTTCCTCAGTGCTGGAGCCGGAAAAATCTTTAATCTCTTGAGAGAAATTAACTGTGGCAACCCCTTTATCCACTGTCACATTTCCTATTAATCTGGTTTTCTTTGGCAAATACCCTTTGGATATTAAAAGCTTTATAAGAGCTTCGGTTTTATAATTAAGTTTAAGTTTATTGTCAACTATTCGAACACTGACTGCATCAAGTTTATCTTCACTTGTATCATTTGGAACATATACTTTAACATCCACACACTTATCCGTATTAGTATCCACCACTTGAGGCTTGAAGGCTCCTTTTTCGTCTTCAAGAAGGCCTTTAACACTCCTGTGTCCCAAACTCAAACCTATCCACAAAAAAATACCTATAATTATAAGAACAACAAATAATATTCCTATTAATTTTTTGGGGAAAGATTTTTTTTGATTATATTTATCAAGTCTGTGTCCCCTTGCCATAAACAACTCCTATTTTAATTGATTAAGGGGTTTTCCCGTTATATATTCTTCCACACCATCTGCAATAGCTTTAGCTATATTTGCCAAATACTCATCGCTTTGCAAATATGCTCTGTCTGTGGAATGATTAATAAACCCAAGTTCTATAAGCACACAGGGAATTCCCCCGGAATTACATTTTCTCAAAACTCCCAAACCGGAAGAATATAAAACTGTATCTTTTTTCAGTCCCTTGTTAGGTATGGGCAAACCTTTCACCATTTCACCGTGAAGACATCTGCCCAAATACTCAGCGGAAAACATAGCACCTCTGTAATAGGTTTCCAAACCTGAGGCTTTATTTTCTTTTGCTGTGGAATTGGTGTGAAGACTTATAAAAATATCACTGTCCGTGTCTATGGCAACCTGTCCCCGTTGTGCTAAGGACAAGAAACCATTCTCTCCTCTGGTCATATACACCAAAACTCCACGAGCCTCCAGCTCTTTTTTAAGTGCTATGGCAGCTCTGTAATTTATATCTTTTTCGTAGAGAGTCTTATATTTGGCACCCACATCTTTGTCACCATGTCCGGGATCTATGGTGACTCTAAGATTCTTTATATTTACCCCTACACCCTTAGGAGGTGATAAGGTTATAATCAAATCACTTAATTTATATTCTGTTTTAATACCTTTAATCTCATTTGACATGGTAGTAATGGTGTTTTTGGTAACGGTAAAGGACATAAGACCTGTTTTGTGAACTTTTTGAAGATTACCATTAAAAGAACCGTTGGAAAAAGATATGGTAATTTTACCTGTATCCATATCTTCATTTATGGTATATTTTAAGTTGGCTCCACCTTTTATATGAATAATATTATCTCTAAAATTGGCATATATATTCATATTGTCCACGATAAAGTTCTTAACTTTATTGCCTATATTAAGTTTTAAATATAGGCTTGAACCGGATTGACGAATTGGTTTTGTGTTTGGCACAGGAGTGTTTAATTTAAACATTGAGCGAGCAGAGTCGAGTGTCACCTGACCGAAAAGAATATCTGCCACATTCTTAGGGTCTCTGTTTAAAGCGAGAGCGTTTGGATTGTGAACAGAGCCTATCAAATCCACCACCAAGCAATTATTCCAATAGGAATATTCGTATGTGCTGGCAAAGGCAAATTCCAAATTAACAAAACCGTTTTCACAAGTGGCTGAAATAATCTTGTTGTAAATGGTGACATTATTGTTTCTTCTTATATAATCTACACCCAAAGCACCACATAGCTCTGCTATATCAATAAAAGGCATATCATATTGGTTGTAAATATTGATATTTTTTTTACTTTTTTCCAAAAAAATCATATTTAGACCGGAGGCACGGAAATCCAAGTCCAACTTAGACAAAATATCTATAGACATAAGGATTTTGTTTCCCTTCTCCAGGCTCATGGCAGGAGTTATGGGCTGAGTTAAGCCTATAAAGACTTTAAAATCATCAGCCTCTGCCACAGAAGATAAAAGCAAAAACGCTAAAATTAATAATATATATTTTTTCATATAAAATTACGATGATAAATCCGTCAACATATTACCTAAATTTTTAGAAATAACCTCCACTCCCGCAATGGATATGGCATAGTCCATTCGAGTGGGTCCTATAATTCCTATGACTCCCGCAGGGATACCCCCCACCTTATAACAACAAGAAACCAAGGAATAATCCTTCATAAAAGGATTAAAGTTTTCAGACCCAATTTTAACGGTTATTTCTTCACTTGTATATTTGAAAACATCTGTAAGCAAATCTTTGTTTTCAAGAGCTGCGAGCATAGATTGAAGCTTGTTTAAATCCTTAAATTCCGGGTAATTTAATATTTTCCCCACACCTTCATAAGAATATTCTGTATTAAAATTAAATTTCTCCGAATATTCCTCTATAATACCTTTTATAGCTTTAATAATATCGTCATACACACAAGGAAGTGCCTTGTAGCTTTGAATGTAGTCCACTTCCCTGTCAAGAAATATACTGTATAAATAATTAATGGCATTTTCAAAGGAATAGATTTTGTCTTTAAAATTAAAATCTATTATTTTGTGAATGATATATCCGTTGGAAAAAGCCAAAACAAAGAGCTTTTTGTTTGAAAAACAATCAGACACTGCAATATATTTTAATTTGGAATTATTAATTTTTGGGTATGAAGCCACAGCCACAAAACCTGTAATGTCAGAAAGCATTTGGCAACCGCTTTTTATAAGTGCCTCAATTTCCGCTTTGCTTTTAAGAGCTTTAGAAACTATATTTAAGATATTTTTGTCTAAATTTATCTTATCAAGCAAATTATCCACATAAAATCTATACCCCAAATCAGTGGGAATTCTGCCTCCGGACTTATGAGGTTGCAAAAGAAAACCTAATGATGCCAGCTCATTCATTTCAGAACGAATGGTGGCACTTCTAACATCAAAGTTATAAAAAGACACAAGCCTTTGACTTGCCACAGGCTCGCAAGTTGATACATAATCCGTTATAAGTGCCTTTAATATTGACTGTTTTCGTTTATCTAAAATATCCATAAAACCAAATCCCAAAAAGTCTTGACGACTTTCCGGGTTGAATTGCGGCAATCTCGGGGTCCCCAAAAAGCCCTGCGAATAGCGAAAACAACCCAAGGGCTCCCGAAAAGTTGAAGCATCTGCGAAAACTTTTTGGGAATGGGTTTTAGGGGTGAAATTTAAGATTTTTGACTAGACCCTTGGAATTTCACAAAATAAAAATAAGATACCACATATATTATACCACAAAACAGAATCTAAAAACAAAAAAAAGACCTATGTAGGTCTTTTATACAATAATCCATAAAATAATCATGACAGTTTCCAATTAATCTTTAAAAAGTAGGTTTCACTTTCCCGTCTGTCTTTTGTGACAGCCCAAACAGCAATTTTACTGTCTTCCAAAATAAGGTTTACTCTTGTGGGATTGTCAAACTCATAAACCCAAAAGCCATCCTTATACTCAAAGAGACAATCCATTCCCCATATAGGACAATTGTAAACTCCCTCAAGTTCTTCATAAGGCACATTAACTTTACATTTTATTATATTTTTCTCATTGGGATAGATAATATTATCATCATTAATTATGGCCTCGGTAATCTTTATGGAAGTGTCTAAAACAGGTGCGTTGTAATTTCCTGTTTCTCTGTCATAACCATAGAAAGCCATAGGAATGTTTTCATATTGAAGATACAACTCTCCGGCGGTAGTTTGTATTTCATTTATTTCATTCCACTTAACCTTATCTGTAATATCGGCAAAATAAACAAGTTTTATATTACAAAGAAAAGTCTCGAGTGTTAAAGCAACATCCTCTCCGTTTAAGGTTATTTTTGGCATCTCTCCTTCAATAAAAACACATAGCCACAGCCTGTCGGGACGATACCACATAATGTTTGATAAGATGTGATTTTTGCTGCAATGATTAAGTTTATCACCAACCTTTATAATTTCATCGGTTATATTATAACTATCAATTATCTTCTTTATCTCACCTGAGGCAAAAAACGAACCTTTCCCCGCCTTTGTGGGAATATAAGTAGGTAATTTGGGTCTCTCTCTCCTTTCATCCTCTATAAGCCTGTCCGCAAGTTCCAAAACCATAACAGAATATTCGGGAACAATAAGATCAATTTTATCATTATAAGAGGCTTCTTTAACGGGAAATCTTTCGGGATAGATATTGTTTATACAAACTTCTCCTCCCGTAAACCCTACTCGCTCATTAAGAACAAAACTAAAATTAAGGGGTTTATAACCTGAATTAACAAGAAAGATAAAACCTTTGTTATCTATAAGTTTGGAATATCCTTCTACTCCCACACCCACATGTTCCCCAAAAGGAATAGTATTTTTGCTATACTCCCAATTCTCTCTTTGCCAATTAACCCAATATTTATAAAAATCTAAAACTTCTTTATCTAAATACCTTGGTACAATAGGCAAAGTTAAGGAACCGCCGCAAGCTATAACAGATAAGAGAGCATATTTATATCCGCAATAGTCAAAAAGTTTATCGCAATCAGGCTCGTTAAACCAACCGCAATCCTGTGTCATATGGAAGGTTAAACCATGGTTGAGAGTTTGGTGCATAAATCTAAAGTAATAATTCCAATTAGATTGAAATCTCATATCAGAGGCAGTTTGCCTGTCAGCTGACATATCCTCAAAGAGAGGTATATCACAAACTATATGGGCTTCCCAATAGCCTTCATGTTGATCTATGTATTTATATCCCCACAAGCCATATCTCTTGTTTCCGTAAAAACCGATTATGTATAAATCGGGAAATTCTCTTTTAAGCTCTGCCATTATTCTTAAATGATTGCGAAAGCCTTTATACTCTCCTTTACCTTTGAGATGACCGTGATTTTCACTAAAACAATACATACAGTCACCGGGACCCGGGTCCCAATTCCAAAGTTTTAAGTTATACTTTCTGATAGTATTTTTTTGAACTTCAATATACCAATGCAAGAATTCTTTTGAGCCTATACAGTTTTCACGGCTTATATCTCCAAAAACATCTATTTTTTTCCATTTTGGGTTATCTGTATAATTTGAGTGAGGGTCATTGCAACCCTTAACATTTACACTGGCACCCATATAGATTCCTATGTCAAGACCTTTGTTTTTGGCATAATCATATATCTCTTCCGCAAGAGTGTTTTCAGGAAAAAGCTCCCAGTAGGAATTCAAATCTTCATTAGGTATTTTATTTTCACATAAGGGGTTAAAAATTATGAGTTCTATACCTAATTTGACACAATTATCTATATGTTTGAAATATCTCTCTTTTATATCTTCACCGGGATTATAAGGAAGATTGGAAAAATTATCGTAAGAGATAAATTTAAAGGGCTTTTTATCTGTTTCAAAATAGGTTTTTGTATATTCGTTAAATTCATAAGTTTCGGAAAAATATAGGGGTATGCCCTCACTTGGATTTCTGAAACGGGTGTAGTATCTGTCCCCTACTTTTTGAGTGGCATATTTGATTTGCTGAACTACTTTTTCTCCCCAAAGCTCATATAATCCTATAAAGTTAATATCACAATCAAATTCTTCTTTTGGTTCAAGGATTAAGTTAGGTTCAAACTCCACTCTGTTGCCGGATAGGTAAAAATATGGATTTTCAAAACCAAAGAACAAGCCTTTCTTCCCCTCTCGTGCGAAGACAGCCCCGGAACCATACAAAAAAGTCCTATACAAAAAAGCTTCATCATAAGAATCAATACTCATACCAATCTTATAAAGTTCTGTTTTTTCAAAAAACTTTAAAGATAATCGTCTTTTAATGAAATTTTTTCCACAGAGCAAATACTCTAATTTAAAGACTGCCTTTTCACTCATATAGATATAATAATTATCTTTCTTTTGAACAGATAATTTTGACAAATCATATATTCCTTTATTTGTTTCAATATAGATATTATCAGAGTGAAAGTCTATATCAATTTTGTTATTATCTAATTTAGTAATAAAACCATGCTCATTTAACAAATAATCCATAGTAATACCTTTTTTTAATGCAAAATGCTGTCCCCCTAAGCCGAATTCAAAAAAAGTCAAATGTTCATCAACCTGAAACAAGACGAACTCACCATCCTTAAACCACAAATTGCAAAAATGACCTGCCACTGTTTTTTTAAGGAGGGGGGACCGTCGAACTCAAGGGTTCCCGGAAAACCCCGCTTGCGAAATTTTTTGGGATTTGAGAAGCCGGTAGGTGGTCAGGAGTAAAATTTGCATAGAATTGCAAATTTATGATAGAAGCCTACTAATACAAACCAACAACCCAAGTTAATAGATTTACCCTCTTTGAACTGAATTTGCAACCGCAAATTCCTTTCAAGGAAGGGGGACCGTCGAAGCCGGTGGGTGGTCAGGAGTAAAATTTGCAAAACTGCAAATTTTACGATAGAAGCCTAATAATTAAAGCCAACAACCCAAGTATAATAGCCCCCCCTATCATTTATTCCACTATAAATATCTTTGTTTCAAGAGGAGCAAGTTCTGTCTTGGCCTTTATGGCTTTCCCCTTTGCTGTTTCCGCTTTTTGAGGATAAATCTCACTTATTGTATATGAAGATTTTTCCTTTAAATACAAATCCGAAGGTGTGGCTTCAAAATCAACTTTTATACTGTCATTTATCTGTATATTGGTCAAGCAAACCATAGTTTTTCCTTTGTAGTTAAAAGAACAAGTTCTCACAACGGGGAAATCATAATCTCCCAATATACCAAAGTTTTGCAAAAATATTTTATCTTTGGGAACAGAGCTTGTTATAGTGACATTTCTAACCATTTCACCAAAGTTAAAGTATTCCTTTCCTGCCCATCGTGCTTCTGCCACACCTTTTACATATTTTCCAAAATAGGGATAAGCGTGAACCTCATCTCCCGTTCCGAAACCCCAGCCCGGTTGCCAACCTTTGGTTAATACTATAGCTGTTTTATTTATAGCGGGAAGAGCCTCTTGTCTTGTAAACTCCTCACCATAATAATAGTTTCCGAAACTTGCCACATATCCTGAATATATAACAGTATTTACTGGGCTGTCAGCCAAACTGTCATTTAATTCATTACATCTGAGCCAAGCATCAAAAGGATAAGCCTCTGCGGAAGATTCCGTTGTGATTACAATGGGTTCCCCCTTTATTTCATTTAATTTTTCTCTTATTTCTTGTATTAATTTGTAATATGTGTCAGCCCAATGAGAACCACCACCCACAGGGTGATTGTGATCTTTGTTAAAACAGGTGAAAGCGGGCACACAACCCACTTGATCCATATACAAAGCGTCAATGTTTTCCTCTTTCATTATATTTTGAACTTCTTCAAGATAAGCATCATAATAAGGGGAAGTTGGGCAACATGTGACATTATTGGCACCTTCAGCTTGAAACTCGGAAATTCTGGGTTTTTCGTCAGGACCGAAGGAAAGCAAAATGTCCCCATATTTTTTGTATGTGGGAGCTTGGTTTATATCTACAAGGTGAGTGTTTGTGTAAGGCATAACCTTAATATCTTTGGCTTGAAAATCCATAATATCCTGTTTATATCTGTCTTGTGCGGGAAGCCAATTGGGATAGTGAGTATCAAAGAGATATTGAGACCAGTGATATGTATGAACAGCCACAGGAACACCCAAAAACTCTTTGGTTTTTATAACATTGGCTTTGGTTTCATCCGTAAGTCCGTGTTGAGTAAGCCACATAGGACAATCTTTAAACCACTGTGGCAGGTCTGCTCTGTCTTCAATTTTACCTTGAGAGAAGGGAGCAAAGTTAGATTTAATTCCCCAAGCTCTGAATTTCTTGGCAACATCAAACCAGTCACCCTTTAATGTGGCAAAATTAAAGTTATAGGATTGAACATATTCCTTACCACCCACACCCATATAATCGGGGTTAAGAGTAATATAGAAATTCATATTATCAGGCTTTGGGGTTTTGAAAGAAAAGATTTTATGCTCTGCCTTAACATCTTCGGGAGACATATAAAGTGATGTGCCACCTTTGGTGACGGAGGTTAATTGGTTGGAACACACAACACCGGGATATTCCAAATCCATATTGGTATCGAAACCGTCAGAGAAATTACCACCGTATTGAGGAAGCAAAACATTATTTCCCTTTGCCACATCAATATTTGTTATGTTAGGGAAAATAATTTGCCAAACCCCATAATCTTGGTTGGAAGATATACCTATGTTCCAATAAGAATTGTTTTCCGCCAAGGCACAATAAACTGTCACGTCAAAACCTGAGTTCATCCCGTAGATTTTTACATTTTCCCATACCATTTTAAGAGCGTCGGGAGTGCGACTTTTTGCGTCTTTAAACTTTTGTTCGGATAAAGGCTTTGAGGAATCAATCTTACCATCGGCAACAAGTGGGGTGACGGTAAGTTTTTCCGCATCTCTCGGACCTAAAAACATGGAATCAGCGGTAAATTGGTTTGAAGGTTTACAAATAAATGACCAAAGATTGTTGTTTTCGTCAGTATCTGTAATAAAATTTACTCTTGTGCCGTTGTCGGCAATTTTGGATATGGTGGCATTATAATCATCAGAGATGAAAATGCCAACGGTTATATCTTTGTTTTTAATAATATAATCTTTTGATTGAGCATTACAACCCATGGTTCCTATTACAATAATAATCAATAAAAGATATAATTTTTTCATATTATTGCTTCTCCTTTTTATGATTTTTTTGTTTTCTGCCTAATTTGTCAGCCTCCCCCCCCCGAGCCCCCCTCCCTTATGACTGCATTTTGTCCCCCTAAGCCGATAGGCTTGGGGGGTGGATTTTTGCATAGCAAAAAGACGGGGGAATGGACATCTAAATGCAAATTTATGCATTCACTCGCTTTGCGATATAAAAGCATAAATACTAATCAATTTCTGAATGTATATACGGTATCAAAAATTCTGCCCACATTTCACCGTGTTTTTTAATTCCTTTCAAGCTTAAGTGGATTCCTTTTCCCTCAAAGTCTCTGTATTCTTCTTGAAGAGTATCAGTATCGGGACCTTCAAAAGCTATTTTATTATCCCATATTCTTTGGAAAGCGGCTCTGACTTTTTCGTCCCCTCTCATGTGTGGTCCATGATAAGAAACCTTTGCCACAAACCAAGGTATATACCAACCGGCGTCTTTTCGTGAGCTTTCAATAATGTTTACGGTTAAATTATAGAAGAAATCAGTTTCGTTTCCCACATTGGATTCCCCTTGATGCCATATAACACATCTAAAACCCTTGTTTCCGAATTGATAAACCCTTTTCATAAAATAGCTATACATATCCGTTTGCCCATTTAATTTATCTTGCACAGGCATCCACTTTCCTTCGGCATTTAGAGCAAGTTTATGTCTGGTCAATTCTAAACCGGCTCCCGGTTGCCAACGTTCCGCTTCACTTCCCCCCCAAGGGGTTGGAGCAAAACCAATGGGAACATGAAATTCTTTGTATAAAGCATCACCCAATGCAGGATAAAAGGAACCTCCTATGCTTCCATCTTGAATGCCAATTTGAGGATCATCTCCGTATTTCCAAATAACACCGTCAGTAGAAGAAACCATTCCACTTTCCTGTTTAGAAACTTCAGAGCTGGCATTAGAAGCGTTGGACTGACCGGCACTTATAATAACTTCTCCCACACCAACACAATCGATTTCTTTAAAACCGTCATTTCCGTATCGGAGTTGAAGGCGATACCAACCTCCCGCGGGGGTTTCAATATCTGCTTTAAAAGCACCGTATTTGTCCGGCTTTATAGTTTTCTCTATTATAATTTCTTTGTCTTGATAGTTTTTACCTATAATTTTGCAGTTAATTTTATCGGAAGATGTCTTTCCGCTTACCAAAATATAACCAACACTCTTGGTCTGTCTTTGAAAAACTTGATAATTTGTAGGCGAGTAAAGAGTCATATCTTGAGCAAACAAACCTATCGAACAGAACATTAATACCAATCCCAAAAGTATTATTTTCATATCAGTTCCTTTTTAATATTAAAAAATGGTGCAATTGCACCATTATACTAAATCTATAAATATTCCAAACCACCGAGGTGGTTTGGAATTTACATATTTAATTATCTCTTGATAGGCCACATGTTAATGGGAGTTGTTGTTGCTTCAGGCTTCATAGCCTTTGCGTGACCGTCAGCGAATGTCCAGTTGTCCATACCGTTGTGGTATCCCTTCATAGCTTTACAAGCGGGGTCGTTAAGCTCACTTCTTTGGTTACCAAAGGCAAGTAAGTATGTTTGGTAAGGATTAATTGGTGGGAAGCAGGTGTCACCGTAAGCTATGTAGTTAAGAGTTCCCCAACCGTATCTCCATGTTTCAGCAACAAGAATTGTTTCGGCAGGATTGGCAATTTCTGCGTTAGTAATAACAGCTTCGGAAGTATCTCCGTCAAGGATGAATTGACACATACCGGACTCTCTGAAAATGTATACGTTACCACAATAAGAGTTTCTTCCGATGTGACCGTTCTGTTGCATCCAAGCAGCGAAACCATCGTCAGAGGGACATTTGAAAATTGTGGAGTGGCTCCATGTTCCTGCTTGACCCTTGTTACCTGCGTAAGGTAAAACCTTAATGGCCCAACCGTTGTATCCGCTACCGTTGGATGGGGGATAGGTTTCGTCATAGTCGTCTACGTAGAGCATAGTTGCCGTTCCGATTTGTTTCATATTGGACAGACAGTTAGCAGCTCTTGCTTTCTCTCTTGCTTGGGCAAATACGGGGAATAGAATTGCAGCAAGAATGGCAATTATAGCAATAACTACCAACAATTCTATAAGGGTAAATCCTTTTTTGAACATTGTGTTCACCTCATTTTAATTTATTAATTTATTTAAACGGTTTTAAGCACCGGTTAAACCAAATTTATTATAAGTATAACAGTATACTAATCAAAATCAAAAAATATAAGAGTTTTACTCTTTACAACTATATTATACCACAAACAACAAAAAAAGTCAAGAGTAAAAAGCCCTTTTTTTTTTAAAATAATAAATTTTTTGTTTTTTTGGTTTGAGAAGAAAATCCTAATGAGGATAGGCTCTATAGCCTGCCATAAATATTAAAGGCAACTAACAAAAGTGGGGCAAAGCCCCACATTCTAATTTCTCAAAAGCCACTCATTGTTTTAAGTCCGGGAGAGTGCTTTCTCTCAAAACGATTTCCCCCTTTATTTGTTCATGGACCGGAGAAAAGACTTTTCCGTCAATCAAATTCAAAAGGATTTCCATTCCTCTTTTGGCTATAAGTTTTCCCGGTTGAGTCACGGAAGATAAGGTGGGAATAGTAAAATCACACATAATTGTATTATCATAACCCATTATTTCCACATCTTCCGGTATTCTGTAACCCAATGAATTTAAACACCTCATCACTAACAAGGTATAAGCGTCAAACTGACCTAAAATTATCTCCGGTTTTTCTCTGTCCATATATTTTTTCAAAGCCACCGGATCAATTTTACTTGAACGATAGCTGGCCTGATAGGACATTTCCTTTAAGCCATTATCTCTGATACAATCTTGATATCCCTTTAATCTTTCTCTTTGAGAAGGGTCCCAATCGGTGGCCCCCCAATGGACAAAACCTATTCTCTTTCTTCCGTGGTCAATCATATATTTAATTGTATCATAAACATTGTTATAGTTATCAGTCGCTATAACATTTAATTCCGGAACGGGAATGTTTTGTTCAAGGACCACAAGAGGTTTTTTTCGACTAAACTCTACAAGATTTGAATAGATCTTTTCTTTTCGTTCTACAAAAGGGGTAACTATTAATCCGTCAACATATCTTTTCTTCATTATTTCAAGACATCTGTCTTCCTTTTCTGCCGACAGGTTAGACTCTCCCAAACAGACCACATACCCGGCATCCATAGCTATCTCTTCAACTTCACCTATAATATCCATAAATATACCGCCTAAATTAGGCACAACAACACCTAAATTATAGGTTCTCCCCGTAACGAAGGTTTGAGCAATATAAGAAGGCTCATATCCCATTTCATTGGCAATTTTCTTTACTCGCTCTCTGGTTTGAGGAGAAATATTACCGAAATTATTTAATGCTCTTTGGACTGTACCCACGGAAACATCCGCAGCCTTAGCTATATCTCTTATGGTCACTCTTTTCATCTTTTACTCTTTACTCAAAGGTTCAGCTTTTAAATATGTCTTTATACCATTCAAAATACCCTTTCCGAGAATTTCCTTAAACTCAGGAGTTTGAACATATTCTCTGTCAATATAGTGATTTATAAATCCTGTTTCAATTAAAGTGCAAGGCACTCTCTCCTTGCTTGCGGAACGCAAAACTCCATAACCTGATTTATACATAACCGTATCGCTTTTAATTCCCTTATCGGGAATAGTTATAAAAGGAACAATGCAGTCGTGTATGCAAGTGGCAATATATTTTGACCCGGTTAGATTCTTATGATAATAATCTTCAAAACCTGTAGCTCTGTCCTCCCCTTCTGTGGAATTACAATGGACACTTATAAAAAAGTCACAATTGTTGTCTATTGACATTTGACCTCTCTCCGCTAAGGAAGGATTGCCCTCTAAATCTCTGGTCAAAATAACTTTTATTCCCTCTTCTTCTAAGATGGATTTCACAACCAAACACATATCATAATTTACATATTTTTCATAAATATTATGACGACCGACACCAAATTCTTTACCACCATGGCCCGGATCCAAAACTATGGATATTTCATTTAATGATTTCCCCTCTGTTTTAAGAGGGCTTATTCTGATAATCATATCATTGTTTTCCGTCTTACTTGTGGCATCCATAATTTTATCAAGAAGACAGGTGATTTCTCTTTCCCCCACATCAAGTTTCAAATGTCCCGCAGATTTTTTACCCATAATTCTGCTTAAAACTTTTCCGTTTTTTAATTTTATTTTCAAAAGCCCTGTGCAAACATTAACATCTATATCCGCCTCGGAAAGAGCACCTTCTTTTAAGACTATTACATAGTCATTGCCGGATTTACGAAAGTCCACTGCTTCTATATTTGAAAATGTTGTAATACCACTTTCCGTCAGATTAATTTCCGCATTGGAAGTATTTAGATAAACAGGAGTTGTTTTATTGATTTTATTAAATGTGTTAAAATAAAAGATCAATTTATTATTCTCATTTTTAACTTCTATATTTTTCACACCGGGAGGCAAATTTATTGGAGCATAGGAATAAGTTATATCACTACCTTTAACACTGACAACAAAAGCTCTTTTGGAGCTTTGGCATATTATATCTGTTTTAAACAGGCATCCCAAAAAAAATGTATCACCTTTTATAAATGAATGAGTTATGGCATTATTAATTTCAAAATATTTTCCCTTTATTTTATAATGGGTACCCATTCTGCCTATTACTTGTTCAAGATCGTAAAGACCTGTATCTCCGTAAATATCTTCTTTGAAAATCTCTCTGTCCCCTACTTGGGCATAATCAAAAAAATCTTCCGATACGAGATATTTATTATCTCGAATAACTCTTTCATTGACTTTCAGATAATTTCCGTCTACACTTATAAAATAATCGGAAGCAAATGAAACTATTGGCAAAAAAAACAAAATTATAACATAAAATATATTTTTCATAATCTTTACCCTCAATATTAATTATATCACATTTTACCGATAATCTCAATTTATTTAATTATAAACCTAATTATAATTATTAAAAATTTTTTAAAATTTTACTTTAAATAAAATTATTATTTATATAAATATGGTTTTAGGGCTTGACAAACTCGTAAAAATATGATATAATATAATTGTCATGAAAATAAATTTTTCAAAATTTAATAGAGATTATTATTGCTGGTATTCTGTTTAAAGATTACCGCAATATTTTCATATCGCGGTGAAAACCGCGGTTTTTTTATAAAAAAAGACCGCATCAGTAGAATGCGGTCTTTTTTTTGAGAATTTTGAAAGGTTAAAAACAAAACTAAGGAGACTTACATGAAGAAACTTCTATTCACCCTTCTTGTGCTTATAATGGGATTATCTCTCTTTGCACAAGACGCAGAGGAAAAACAAGAACCCTTTAAATTTTGGGGTTCTGTTGACGTTGACGTTATCAAAGGTGATGAATTGTATTTCAGAAACCCGGATGAATTTAAATTAATGGGAAACCTTGAATTAAACGGAAACTACAAAATTAACGATCAGTGGGAACTTAACGGAACAGTTGTTGTAGGTAACTACCTAAAATCATTGGAATCTACTCCTCTTGAAAACATTCACCACATTTACTCCCAACTCTACTACTTAAACGCAAAGTATAAAAATGAAAACTGGGGAGATGTAAGCATAGGTTCCTTCGGCTTTAAAGTAAATCCATATGTTTTACAAAGAGTAACCAATGATGATTACTTCTCAAACCCACTCACACAAAGCGGAAACTACCCCCTCTTAGGTGTTAATTGGAAAAACACCATAAACAATTTTTCTTACAACCTTTGGGGTGGAAGATTGGGCAAAAACGGTTTTGACGATGCCAACTTATACCTATATTCTTACAATTTAGGTCAATTAAAAGACACTTATGGTGTAGATTTGGGTTATGACTTTGGTCCTGTTCAAATTAACGCTTTATGGTCTCACTTTACCGGTGATGCTGATGAACTCGTTGACCCGGGTGCCGATAAGACAAATGTCTACGGTGGTGGTGTTAAAGTTCCCATCAAAAGTATAGATTCCATGGTTGCCGGTAACTACTACGCAAGAAAAGCCGATAACATTGATAACACAAAGATGTGGGATCTCTACTTTACAAAGAATTTCGGTAAATTCTACACCAAATTGGGATATATTTATGTTGGTGAACACTACAACGCTCCCGGTGACTGGATGATGCACACAAGAAACGGTAGCGGTATCAAGGGATGGCAACTTTACTGGAACGGACCTATTGCGGGCAAATTCTCCACATACGGTTATTTTCACAAAGGTAAAGACTTTAACGAACTCACTGAAGGTCCTCTCTTTAAATCAAAGTTAGGTTTGATTTATACTTTTGATGAAAACAATAATATTAACTTTAACTGGACATACAAACACAGAAAAGCAGACGCAGTTGACAGTCATGTAATAGATAACTACTGGTTTATTGGTTTCACTCACATATTTGACGAACACATGAAAATCAGTTTAAACTATGAACTTAACAGATTCAACTATGATATAGACGACGGAACAAAAGACATGTTCTACACTCAATTCACTTATTCATTCTAAAAGAAGCTCGGGAAACCGAGCTTTTACTATTGATTTAGAGTCTTTTTCTGTATTTAAACTTACCCTTAATTATTTGTCATAAACTACAAATAAACTACAACTTTTTTATATAAATTGCAATTTATCTATTGCTGCAATTAAATCCATTTTTGGTAATCGAGTATATACATCAAGGGTTACATCTTTATACTTATGACCCATGATCTTTTTAATTGCTATAATATCTACTTTATTTTTAAGCATGTAATATGAAAAACTTTGCCTACAATTTTTAGGAACATGATCAAAAGAATGTTTTGAAAAGATTTGACGCAATTTTGATTCTGAGAAATTAAATACACCTTGTTTAACTTCTTCTGTTATTTTAAGAATATCTTTATGTATTGGAACTACTCTGTTAATTCCGGCTTCTGTTTTACTACCGGTTATTATATAACGTTCGTTTAAGTGAAATTCACTTATTTTTGATATTTCATTAAATCTTATTCCCGTATATAAATAAAAAAGTTGTAATTTACAGGACAATTCATCTTTGTTTTTCCAAAGTTCTTGTATCTCACCAACTGTATAATTATTCTCCTCTTTTTTCGCTTGTGAAGATGAAGAAATTGCAATTGACGTTGCGTAATTTTTGGTAGCCCAGTCTTTATTTACAGCATATTCTGATAATTTCACCAACATTGTTCTAACTTTGCTTTGCATGGGGTATCCATATTTTAAAGTCTTAAATAAATTTACATAATCTTGGTGTTTAATATCACTCATAAGTTTGTTATGTAAAACAGCACAATCTTTAAAAGCTATTTTAGTATCCTTCTTCCAACTTTTGCTTTTATTTCCAAAAATGGTTATATAGTTAAACCATTGTTTGAATGCAACCTCAAATGTAATTAGGACTAGATCATCAGGGTGTTCCTTTTTACAATTTTTTAAGGCTTCTTTTGCTTCTTCTTCTGTTTGGTAGTTTCCTAATGTTTTTTGAATTCTTTTAATTGTGCCATCTTCAGAAATATTATATGTTTGCGGTAATACTACTCTCCATTGCTTTTTTAATTCCGGACGGTTTATCTTGAAAATAGATTCTTCGCCTTTTTGTCTTCTTTTATATTCTATTTTTTTCTAAGTCTACCCATTCAAAATCCTCAAAATAATAATTTACTCCTATATATACCAATAAATTTACATAAATTGACTTTTGTTAATATTTTATTATATTTTTCTTTAGATAATGGTATTTTAATTTGAAAAAACATTTTGTGGTATAATAAAGTTTTTTTGTATGCAGTTTAATCTTACTGTTTATGATTTTATTGTTTTCATAGGAAACCAAGGTAGAGAGATTTTTCTTTACCTTTTTTTATTTTTTAAGTTTTTTATGATTTTTATTAAAATAAAATCAAAAAACGCTGATTTAATTGAAGATTTAGATATTTATATTAAGAATCTAAAAGAATAATTTAGTATAATTAAAGTTAAGTTTTCTTATTTTTCAAAAAATAATATATATTTTTTGTTTTAAACATAAAAAAAAGACCTGTTGAGAGGTCTGCTTTAGTTATATTGTTTATATAATTTTAATATTCTATTTAAGTCGTTATCATTAAGTTTGCCTTCATAGAGTTATAATCAGTAATCTCTGAAATATCAAATTCCATATAAGAATCAAGTTTGATAAAGGTTTCTTTTGGAAATGGTGGATAATACTGTTCTATAAGATAGTTACTTTCAAAATATAATCTGCTTTCCTTTCCTCTTAATGAAGAAGCATTTAATACTCCTATTTTTGAACCTGTCACTTTAACAATTAGATAAAATCTGTTATATTCCGGAAAAGTCCCATCCTTAAACCTAAGTTTTGTGAATATTGCCTGTCCTACTTCCATTAGTATGCTTGCACTTCTCCGTCATCAAGGAATAAAGACATTGCCACTTCATCTGTAACTAAAGAAAGATCATATAGCTTGTCATAATCTTTGTCTGTTAATGTGATTTCTTTTGGGTTGTAGTAAAATCTCACACCGTTAATGACTTCATAAACCTCTTCTTTATCCCTATTTTCGTAAGTAGAAATAACCTTATAGGTTTTATCTATTTCCTTTTTTATTAATTCTGTAGGGATAACAGCATCACCGGGATTGGTTTTGGATGATTTTTTATATGTGTCATTCCAAAAATTAAAGGTGTGATTAAGTTCGGAAAGTTCCTTTGCAGAATAATGACTGAAAATTTCATTGGTAAGTTCTAATACTTTATCGGTTTCTTTAGAGAAGTTTGGCTTAAAGGCAAGACTGTCTTTCAAAAAAGTATTAAAATTATCTTTAAATTTGAGACGAACATCTCCTATTACACAACCTTGTTTAAAGGCAAATATATTGTCTTTGTATAAAGGAGAGTTGTATAGTGATAGGTTTATCAGATATGCAAACAGAAGCAGTTTCTGCAATTTCATATTACTGTCAAAGTTAGACTGTTGAATATCAAGATTGGTTTTAACAAAGAATTTAGCTAAATCGTAAACATTTTCCATAATAAACCTCCTTTTACTAACCATACTATTATACTATATTTTATTTATTTTGTCAAATATTAAACCAGCAATAATATATACTTATATTTTGAACCCAAAGTTCCCAAAGTAAGAATTAATATGTGTTTTTTCTGATTTTTGAGATTTAGGGTCAAACTGTCAAAATTAATGAACAATTTTTAAAAACTATAAAAAAACTGTTTTTTTAGTGGATTTTTGTAGTAAAAATATAGTATAATATATTGAGAGATATTTAAAACAGCTTTCTTTTACGCCTATTATTATTAATTTGAAAAAACACTTAAAATATTATATAATAATTATGTGTATCTAATTATAAATAATAGTATAATTTAGTTATAAAGTAAAAATGACAGACGAGAAGCCTTTTGAGTTAAAATTGAATAATGACAAATATGTGACAATAGATGAACTAACAAAAATAGATTTAGCCGGAACTAAGCCTATTGATTTTGTTATAGGTAATAATCCACCGGTTTCTGTTAAGTTTTGGCGTTTATTATTAAGTAAAACCGTAGATGAACTCATAAAACTATATCCACATAAAGATATATTGCACTTTTCCTCTGCCAATACAAGAATGCTATTATTTTCTTATAACAAAGAGGATTTACACAGAGGTGAACTATTATCTAATGGTTTGTTTTTGGAAACCTGTTTTAGCTCTAATAAAGTAGTTGAATTAATCAAAGCTTTTTTTGATTTCTTCGGGTATAAAGGTGAGTATTTATTAAATTACAGACGGGAGAGAACTCCTTCTATACAAAGAAGAAATCAAAAATTAAATATTGTTGAAACAAGTAATGAACAAAATTTTAATAAAGAAAATATAAATAATTCATTTGAATTATATGATAAAGAATTAATAGATATAGCTAATGTTATATTAGAAGAAAAGTTTTCTAATGCTTTTAGATTAAATTCAAATATTGCTAAAAATAAGTTTAGGAGGGCTTATTTTGATTTATTGGGTAAAGAGTTAATAGAAGAGTTTAATATAGATGATTTAATTAAGACTTTAGGAGTTGTTTTTGAAGACAAAGTATATATAATATCATCAAAAGCAAAAGATATTTTAAGTGAATTAATTAATGAAGCAATAATAAATAATAATAATATAATTTATTATAAAGATTTTTATGATAAGAATAGTTCAATTCTTTCTTCTTTAAACATTTTCAATTATGAAATATTAAAAAAAGTAATTCAGTCATATTTTGAAAATCTATTTATTGATACTCATTTTTTTAAACCATTGGAAGATAATAATTTAGTTAATGATTTAGTTGAATGCTTTAAAGGGAAAGACATGTTGTCTATATATGAAATAAAGAATAAACTATTATATACTGATATTAATCACATTAAAAGAATGTTACAATTAGATAAGAATTTTGTATTTGCCAAAAGATATAATTATATGTATGTAGAAAACTTATCTATTTCTACAGATGATGTTGAAGAAAGTAAGAAAATAATAGAAAAATCCTTTACTGACAAAGGAACAGCCAGTTTATCCGATATAGTTGTTAATAATAGTATAAATTTAAACTATAATGCAACTGAAAATGCTTTACGAGAGGCAATATTCATTAAATGTTTATCTAATATGTGTGACAGAAACAGATCCATATTATATCCCAAGGGAAAAGATAAAATATCCGGTGCTTTATTAATGGAGGAATATTGTTTAAGTCATAATAAAGTCACTGTAGAAGAATTAGAAGAATATGAAAACAAAATGACTGGTCATACTTATTTTTGGTTGATAAAAGCTATGAATAATATGATAAGAGTGGATCAAAAAACATTTGTTAGTTTTGATTTAATTGAATTCGATATTGAAAAAACTAATGAAGCTATTGGAAGATTTATATATGATAAGATAGTTCCCTTTAAGAAAATAGATAGTTTTATTGGGTTTCCTGAAGTGGAAGGATATATTTGGAATAAATATTTATTAGCTTCTTTTTGTTTACATGTAAGTAATAAATATAATTCTTGGCATAAATTTGCTAAGAATGATATTTTAGGTGGAATATATCCTAATACAATGGAGATAGATAGTTATAATGACTTTTTATATTATGTGGTATTAGAAAACAATATACCATTAACTAATGAATCTATTAATCTTTTTTTAAAAGATAATGGTTATATAAAGAAAAACATAAATACAGATTGGATAATATCTAAAATTAACGAATATAAGGAAGTAAATTAGTGGCACGGTATATATATGATTCTGAAACAGGTGGTATTCTGCTTCAGTATTTTGATGGAATAACATCTAACGAACCAAGACCTGTATATGCAACAGAGTTAAATATATTGGGAGTTGATGAATATTGGGATTATGAAAATCAAGATGATATCCCTTATATGTGGGCTGAGGCTAATCACTATTATTATAAAGGTATAAAAATATTTGACACTAAAGGTGGTAACCTTTATGAAAAGCCCAAAATTGAAATAATATATCAAAAAACTGAAAAAGAGAAGTTAACAGAAAATCCTGTTTTACCTTTTCATACTAAATTAGATAAAATAAAAATCAAAGAAATGTGTGAGAAGAATAAGGAAGAATTAAATATATTAGAGCAATTAACTTGTAAAAAAATATATAATGAGTATTGCAAATATAAAGATAAACTTGATTGTTTTCATGTAGCTTTTAGTGGTGGTAAAGATAGTATTGTATTATTGGAACTTGTTAAAAAAGCTCTTCCTAAAAGCAGTTTTATTGTTTTATTTGGTGATACTCAAATGGAATTTCCGGATACTTATAAGATTATAGATATAGTAGAAGAGGGATGTAAAAAAGAGGGCATTGAATTTTATAGGGCCAAATCTCATCTAAAACCGGAAGAGAGTTGGAGATTATTTGGGCCTCCTTCAAGAGCATTAAGGTGGTGTTGTTCAGTTCATAAATCTGCTCCTCAGACTTTAAAATTAAGAGAAATATTAGGTAAAAAAGATTATATTGGAATGGATTTTGTAGGTGTTAGAGCTTTTGAAAGTTCAACCAGGGCTACCTATGAAGAAGAGAATTTTGGAAAAAAACAAAAAGGCCAATATTCTTTTAATGCAATACTAAATTGGACTTCCGCCGATGTGTGGTTGTATATATATTCTAATAATTTACCTATAAATGAAGCTTATAAAAAAGGCAATTCTCGTGCAGGATGTTTGTTTTGCCCAATGGGTGGTGGAAAAGGAGATTTTTTTCAGTATTATTCATATTCTAAAGAAATGAATCCGTTAATATCAATAGTAAAAGACTTGTATATAAATGATACTGATAGTCAAGAAAAAATAAATTCTTATGTTTTTTCTGGTGGATGGAATGCTAGAAAAAATGGTAGGGATTTAACTATTTCTAAAAATAATTATAAAGAAGAAAAAATAGGACAAGACTTAATTATAACAATAAAGAATCCTAGATCTGATTGGAGAGAATGGATTAAAATCTTAAGCAATTATAACTTAAATTATGATATTGTTAGTAATGATAATACTTTAAAAATAATTATTAATGAAAATTCATTAGATAAAAATTTAGTTAAATATAGTAATAATTCTAAAGATTTATCTTTAAAAAGAGTATTTAAACAAGTATTTAAGAAAGCATCAAGTTGTGTGGGTTGTAAAGTATGTGAGGCTAATTGTCGTTATGGGCATATATCATTTAATGATGGTCTTAAAATTAATGGTTGTATACAATGTTATGAATGTCAAGATTTAGTAAATGGTTGTTTACTGTATAATTCTTTAATAATACCAACAGGAGATAAAAGAAAATTGAGTATTAATTCTTTTGCTAATCACGCACCTAAGCCAGAATGGATAAAAGATTTTGTCCAAAATTATAAAAATAATGTTGATTTTTGGTCTAATAATACATTAGGTCCTCAACAAATACCTAGATTTAAAAAGTTTGTTAAAAGTTGTGGCTTTTTAGATAATTCAAATAAACCAACAAAATTATTAAACTTATTATCAAATAAAAGATATAATTCAATTGATATTTGGGGTATTGCTTATGCGAATTTTGCTTATAATACGCAAAGTCGATGGTATATAGAAAATATGGAAATAGATACCATTTACACTCGTGATAAAATCTCAGATATGCTTGTTGAAGAAGGATTAAGTAGAGATGATTCTACTTCAGTTATTAATGCATTTAAACGTTTTTGTGATATACCTTTTGGTGTTTATCTTAAATTTGGCAATGTTAAATTAAGTAATAAGACTATAAAGACATTGTCAAGAACAAAGACTTCTTTAGATAATAATAATAAGTTAGTTCTTTTATATTCTTTATATAAATATGCTGAAGAATGTGGTGATTATTATCAATTTAGCTTATCTACTTTAATGGATATGACTATAAAGTCTAAGGGTATAAGTCCTGTGAAAATATTTGGTTTTAGTCGTGATGAAATGGAAGTTATGCTTAGTGGATTGTCAAGCAAATACACAGATTTTATTGATTACACGCCTACTCATGGTTTAGAAAAGATAACCTTAATGGATTATCATACTTCACAGGACGTTTTAGATTTATTTTAGGAGTTTTCATAATGAAGAAATATATAGATTACTTTGATATTGATCCTTCTTATTATCCGGAAATTAATCCCGATTCAATTAAAGACCAAAAGTGGTATAGAACAACTCCACATAAAACTTTTATTGATGTTTTGAAACAAGTTGAAAGAACATTAAGTAGAGAAACAACAGAAGCTTGCAAAGGAATATGGATAGAAGGTTCATATGGAACAGGAAAGTCAAGAGTTATATGGACTATAGATAATATTTTGACTTGTTCTAACGAGGAATTGAGTAAATACTTTAATAGCTATGCTCTTTTACAACAAGAAAAAGATTTACTTAATAAGATAAATGCTCTTAAATCCGGAAAAATACTAACTGTTTATAAATATAAATCCGGTGATATAGATAATATTAATAAGCTTATTATCAAAATATATGAAAGTGTTACCAAAGCATTAAAGAATAATAAATTTGATTATATTGGAAAAGATACAATACGTGGAAAAATAGTTTCTTTTTTAGAAGAAGATGAAGAGAATAGGAACATCTTTGCTCAATTAATAAATAAACCAAAATATAAGTCGTTAGGTAGTCTAAACGGAAAATCTGTTAGTGAGATTATCAAAATATTAAAAAATACTAATCAAAATGCTGAGGATTTAGTTAATGATATCATAAAGATATCAGATGATAATATTAATCTTTTTTCTTTAGATATGGATGATTTGAAATCATGGATATCAGAAGTGTTATCAGAGAATAAAGATAAAGGATTAAAAGCTATAGTATTATTATGGGATGAGTTTTCAGCATTTTTCAAGAAAAATAAAGATTCTCTTGATGTTTTTCAATCATTAGCTGAATTATCAAATAATGATCCTTTCTATTTGATTATAGCAACTCATGAAAGTTCTTCTATAGTATCTCCGGAAGAAAAAGCTTCTTTTAAAGTTATTTCTGACAGATTTAATCATTTTAATATTAAAATGCCAAACTCAACTGCATTTGAATTGATTGCAGATGCAATGGATATAAAAAAAACTTCTAAATCTGAATATGAAATACTAACATCTGAATTAAATGACAATATGAAAAAATCAAGGGAAGCTGTATGTAGGTTAAATGACAAGGATATAATTAGTGAAGAAACTATGAAAAGATTATGTCCTATTCATCCTATGACGGCTCTTTTATTAAAGCATATATCTACTTTTTTTGCGTCAAACCAAAGAAGTATGTTTAATTTTATTAAAGATAATGATAGTGATAAACTAAAAGCTTTTCAGTGGTTTATTAATAATTATTCTCCTGAAGATGGTCAACTTTTAGCCGTAGATTTTTTATGGGATTTCTTTTATAATTATGGAACAACTGATCATAGTTCTTTTTCAGGCAGAGCAAATTTAGATATAATTATAGCTAATATTCTTGACACCTATCCAAGGGAAGAAAAAAAACTTAATAATGAGCAAAAAAGAGTCTTAAAAGCTGTTTTAATGATGCTTGCTATAAACAAAAGATTAAATAATAGTGTTGAATTATTAATTCCTAATGATAAAAATATTAAAATGGTATTTGAAGGAGATGATAATTTAGAAGATAAAGCTGTAAATATTGTTAAAAACTTTTTTGTAGATAATTTTAAAATACTTTATATTGATAAAGATGAAAATAATCAAGATGTTTATAAAGTTAATATGCCTGGTGAAGAACAAGAAATATTAAAGATAAAAGAAAGGTTACTTCAAGAAGTTAAAACAATTAATATATTAGAATCCGGTGAAAATTCTATACTTTCATCTATTTCTTTTCCTAATAAGATTAACATAAGATATAAATTTTATTATCTAACAGTTGATAATTTTACAAAAAAACTTAATAAAATTGCCGAAGAAGAAACTAAACTTTTTAAAGCTGTTTTATGTTTTGCCAGAAATAAAAATGAACAATTAATTATCAATAATAAAATAAAAGAAGCAATAAAAGATGATATATTTAAAGATATTGTTTTTGTAGATATGTCTAATAATTTATTAAGTGATGATAAATTTAACAATTTTATAGATTACAGTGCAAGAGAAGAATACTGGCGAGGAAAAGATGATAGTTTAGCTGATGAAAAGAAAAGAAACAAAGAAATGATTCTTGATGATTGGGCTAATGATATTAATAATGGAGAGTATAAAGTATCTAATGTTAAAAATGCATATGCTAAAGATTGTAATTCATTTGATAGTTTAAAAGAAGCATTAGTAGAAATAGTATTAAAGTATTATCCTTTGGTATTTGATAATTATAAAATTGCTGAACCTTTATTTAATTCTTCTGACTTTAATATTGGAATTTTGTGTGGGTTAGGAATATCTAATAAAAAAGGAGATAAATATTACAGCGTTTATCAAGAAAAAGATATTAGAATGATCTTAGGAAAACTTGTTGATGATGATAATTATTGGATTACAGATAAAAGCCATAATATATCTCAAATAAAGATAAAATTAGATGAATATATTCAAAATGAATTTGATAGAAATAATAAGGTTTCTATAGGTGATATATTTGATTTCTTAATGGGTCTTGGGTTTATATATAATAATTTATATGCATATTTGACCGGATTTTTATTAAAGGGTTATTCCTGCAGACCCTATCGTTATAGTATAGGTTTAGAAGGAGAAAATGGTGGTGAAATAGATCCTAATAAACTTGCTGAATTTGTTAGTGAATATATGAAATTTAAACAAACTGGTAAAAATGAACCAAAAATTAAATATATTCAAATAATGACAGATAATCAACGAGAATTTTTAAGTTTTATTAATTCTTCCTATGGTGTTGATAAAGATTTGTCTGTTGAACAAGCAGTAATTCACTTAAGAAATAAACTTTTGAGTATAGGTTATCCGTTATGGGTTTATAAAACAATTGATGAAAATGGATTAAGTGACTACATTGATAAGTTAAGTAATATAGTTAATACAGATCGAAGTCAAAACGTTGCTGATTTAGTTGAACAATTTGGGAAACAATTAGTGAATAATACTAATTTAGCAATTAATTTAAAGGCATTACTTACATTAGAGAAAGGTAAAGAAGCTATGGATACCTTTTTAGATACTTTTGAAGCAGGTTCTATAAAAACATTAGCTAAAGAAATTAGAGTAATTGATTATATTAAGGAAGTTCAAGAAACTATCAGTAAAGGTATAAAAGCATGGTTATGGAACGAAGAAGATGGTAAAAAAGAGTTAAGAAAATTAATTCTTGATTATAAGATTATTGCTAAAAGTAATAATATTATTGATAGGACAAATTGTTTTTCTGATTGTATTGCTAAATGGAAAGAATTCTTTGAACATAATATTAAATTACCTTATTCAATTGTTATGGTAGAATATAATGAATTATCTGATTTTTTTGATTGTATAAAAGAATCAATATCTTCTGCCATGAATATTATTAGTTATGAGAGTAGGCAAAAGTTTTTTGATGCAATATCTAATAATGAAAATACAATAATTAATATTAATGAAAGATGTAAAGAACTATTAAAAAATAAGTTTATAACATTTGTTACTGATTTCTCTGATGATGATATAGAAAATTTATATATTAGTCTTTCTAATGATTCTTTTATAAAATCAGAATCAGAATTTTATCAAATTATTAAAAGAGAAGCTAATCTTATACAAAATCGTTTATTGAGAAACAAAATAGTATCCAAATGGAAAGAATTAACTAATACAGCATCTTCTAAAGAATGGTGTAATAAATACAGGTGTCCTATATTAATTATGATTGATGATGCTGAATTCAATGATGCTAAAGACCTATTTACTGTTTTGGATGAAAGTTTTAAATTTAATGATAGTATGTTACAGAGAGTATTAGAGTTTATTGAAAAAAAACCTAAATTTATTTTTAAAATAAATAATAAAACAGAAATTGATAAAGTTTTTAGTAATAAAATGATTCGTGAATATCAAGTTATAATAGATGATGTAGAAGATCTAAAGAATAAACTATCTTCAATAGACTCAAATTATTATAATTGGTATGGCAATCAAGTTATAAATGATGCTATTAGAGAGTTTGCTCAAGATAAATATCTTAATGGAGGCTTTGAAGAAATCAAAAATGATATTCAGGGAAAAACAGCAGATGAAGTTAAAAGCCTTTTATTAGATTTAATTTCAAATAATGTTGATGCAGGAATATTAGTAATAAAGAAAAGGTAGTATTATGGAAGATTTTGAATCTGTTAAAATAAATATCGATAATTATTTTTCTAGTAAAGAACCCTTCCCTTTCTTCCTTTCAATTAATGGGACTGAAGAATATAAAGAAGTATTAAACCAATATCCCGGTATACAAAAAATATATATAAGTGATTATTGTAATGAAGATTCTTTTATTGATTCTGATAAATTAATTAATTATCTTTCTCAAAATAATAGTAAATGCTTATTATTGGGGTTGGGTGATTATATTAGTCTGTCTTATGATACTAATATTTTTGAAAGAATCAGTAATTTATGCATTAGTGGAAAACTATTAGTTTTGTGTAAAGGAATAAAAAACTTTATTAATAGTCAATCATCTATTGATGATAAATTTGATAACAGAAGGTATTATATAGTGAATTCCTCTTGTCATAATAATACTATTATTAAAGTTAAATTTGATATTGAGTATAATAATGCAATTTATGGTTTTAAACAATTACTTAAGAAAATGGAAAATTGTGACGATAGTAAATTTATAGTTAGAACTGAATTGCATATAAAAAATGATTATGAGATAACTTCATATTATGATGCATTAAAGTATGAAAAAAAGATATCCAATATTACTGAAGATGTATTATCACAAGACCTATGGAAAGAATTTTATAAGGATGAAAGACTTACCGATTATAAAATTAGCCATTGGAGGTTTTACTTAAAAGTATTATTGAACGGAACAAAGGATGAATATTTATGTGAAGTTATTAAAAAATCCCCAAATTATGATACATATAAGCAGCAGATTTATAATTGTATTTTAGATATTGATTGTTCTGATAAAAGGTTTGATTTATTATATGAAAAAAGAAAAATATTGTTAAAAGACTTAAACAAGAATGCTCCAGAATTAGATGAATATTTGTTGAGAACGAAGGATAAGAGTAAAGATAGGGTTTATTATTTAACAGATAATACAGATAAAGAGAAATATGAAATTATTGAGGAAATATGTAAATTTAAAGAAATACCTAAAAATTTAATAAATATTTATCCTGATTTAAATAAGTATCTTCAAAATTATAAATTTGAAACTACAGATAGTGAAATATATACAGAATATTTCAATCAATATAAAAAACAAAAACTTTTGAATTATATTGAGCCAGAGTTTTTAAATAAAGTAATAGACTTAGCTAATAAAAGAATATACAATACACTTGAAACAAATTATTCTGTTATAGAAAAGTATAAAAATGGGAATAATTTTCTATATTGGATAGACGCTTTAGGAGTAGAATTTCTTGGTTATATTCAAAAAAAAGCTTATGATAAAGGATTAAATATAAATTTTATAATTGCAAGGTGTATTTTACCTTCTCTGACTAGTTTAAATTCTTTTTTTTACAATGAATGGAAGGGAAAGAAAACTGCAAACAAAAATTTAGACAAAAACAAGCATGAAGGTGATAATAGATTTAATTATTTAAATAAAAAGACTCCTATTCATTTAGTTGAAGAATTAAAAATAATATCAGAAGCGTTAGATTTTGCAAAAAGTGAATTAACACAGCATAATTTCGAAAAAGTAATTATTGCTTCAGATCATGGCTCTAGTCGATTGGCAGTAATTAATGAACAAGAGAATAAATGGGTAATGAAAACAAAAGGAGAACATTCTGGAAGATGTTGCCCTGTTGACGAATTATCTGAAAAACCTGAAGTTGCAACTAACGAAAATAATTATTATGTGTTGGCTAATTATGATAGATTTAAAGGTGGACGAAAAGCAAGTGTTGAAGTTCATGGTGGAGCTACACTTGAAGAGGTTTTGGTTCCTATTATTGAGATATCATTATTGTCCGGTAATATAGATTTTCCGTTGGATTATGAACCGAAAATAATAAAGTGTGGACCAGAACATAAACCTGAAATAACATTATTTGTCCCCGTTAAGTCTAATAATGTAATACTTAGAATAAACAGTTATAATTACAATGCAACTCCAATTGATGATTCACACTATAAGGTTGTTTTAGATGATATAGTTAATACCGGTGAGTATACAGCTGATGTTATTGTTGATAATAATATTAAAGGTTCAATAACATTTAAAACACAAAATATAATTGCTAGTTCAAATGATAGTGATTCTTTTTTTGAAGATTTTTAAGGATTAAAGTATGATAGATAAGTTAAGAAAATATTTTGATGAAATGGTAGTATATAAAGATTTAAAGAATAGTAATTTCTTTTCTGCTTTGAGTTTACCTTCATTTACTCGTGATTGGCTATTAAAGCGATTTGAAAACAAAGAAGGTCAATTTGATATTGATAATTTAGCTGCATTTGTTAAGAAGAATATCCCAAAAAAAAATGATTGGACTGCAATTGAAAGTAGAATAGTTAAAGATTATGAAAGAGTAAAAATATTAGCTAAAATTTCTATTGATATAGATATTAAAACAGGAGAAGTTTCTTTTTCTTTACCTGAATTTGGTTTGTCTTCTAAAAATACTATTATTGAAGATGATGTATATGATGAATTTAAAGAAGATTTAGTTAGCGGACATGAAGTTTGGGGTATGCTTGAATTAGGATATAGACAACCAAATGATACTGTTAAGCCTAAAATTCCTGGAAAAATAAAATTAATTAAATTTAAAAACTTTTGTCCCTACAATATAAATGTAGATTATTATAAAAATGTTAGGTCTAAATTTACTATTGATGAATGGATAAATGTTCTTTTAGGAGCTATTGATTATAATGCAGATGGTTACAAAGATAATGAAGAAAAACTATCTATGCTTACAAGACTCTTACCATTCTGTGAAAAAAGATTAAATCTTATAGAATTAGCTCCTAAAGGAACAGGTAAATCATATGTCTATGGTAGAATAAGTAGATTTGGTTGGCTTTCCAGTGGTGGTGTTATGAGCAGAGCTAAAATGTTCTATGACATTTCAAAAAGAGCAGAAGGTTTAGTTAGTGGAAATGATTTCATTACTCTTGATGAAGTGCAAACAATTTCTTTCACAGATATAGATGAAATGAGAGCCGCATTAAAAGGTTATTTAGAGCAAGGTGTTTTTACTGTAGGTAATTATGAAGGATCAGCATCTTCGGGTGTCATTTTATGTGGTAATATATCCAAGAAAATAATGGATCAAGATGGAACAACTGATATGTTTAAAGAACTTCCAGATGTTTTCCACGAATCTGCTTTAATAGAACGTTTTCACGGGATAATTAGAGGTTGGAATATACCAAGAATGAATGATGATTTAAAAATATGTGGTTGGGCATTAAATTCTGAATACTTTTGTTCTATATTACACGAATTAAGAGAAGATACAACATATCGAGTTGTTGTAGATAAGTTAATAGAGGTTCCTGAAGGGGCAGATACAAGAGATACTGAAGCTATTAAAAGAATTGTAACTGCTTACTTAAAACTTTTATTTCCGAATGTTAGACAGCCCGAAGATATTTCTCCTAGAGAATTTAAACAGTATTGTTTAAGACGTGCTAGAAATATGAGAGCCTTGATTAAATCTCAATTAGGAATTATTGATGAAGAATATAGAGGAAAAGATATTCCTAATTTAGTTGTTAATCCTCAATACTTAAATGATGATTTATAAATGGTAATTAATAATGAAAAAAGTTTACAATTGTTGTGCTTGTGGAAAAAGAAATTTAGAAAAAGATGAAATAGCGGTTTGTAAGAAAATGTTAGGTAGGAAAATAGAAAAGTTTTTCTGTTATGACTGTTTAGCAAATTATTTGGATTGTTCGGTTCAAGATATTTTAGATAAAATTGAAGAATTTAAAGCTCAAGGATGTAAACTGTTTTAAATAACAACTAATAATATGATAGAAAAGATAAGAATTATTAATTTTAAAAAATTTAGAGACATTACTATAAATTTAAATGAAAATATTAACATTATTGTTGGAAATAATGAAGAAGGTAAATCTACTATTTTGGAAGCTTTAAATTTAGCTCTTACAGGATTTTATCGAGGAAAGCCAATTAATAATGAATTATCACAGTATTTGTTTAATAATGATGTTGTTATTGAATATCTTAAGTCATTACAAACAGAAAAAATAACAGATCTGCCATGTATTAAGATAGAAATATATTTTTCTACTGGAACAGCCCCTATTTTTGAAGGAAATAAAAATATAGATAATGAAGATAATGAAGGATTTACTTTTCATATAGGTTTTAATGAAGATTACAGAGAAGAATATGATTTTTATATTAGAAATAACCAAATAGACAATTTACCTATTGAATATTATGAAGTTTGGTGGGAAACTTTTGCTCGTGACAAAATCACTACAAAAAAACTTCCTATTAAATCTTTTATGATTGATTCTTCAAATTATAAATATACAAATAGTTCCGATATTTATATATCAAGAATAGTTAATAACATTTTAGATAAAAAGGATATTCTATCTATTGCTCAATCACATAGACGTTTAAAATATAAATTCAGTGAAGAAGATTCCATAAAGAATATAAATTCTAAAATATCCAAAGATTTATTCATAAATGATGATATAATTAACTTAGGTGTAGAAGTAGATACTAAGAACGCTTGGCAAAATAGTTTGGTTGTTCAAGTTAATGATATTCCTTTTGAAAATATAGGAAAAGGAACGCAATGTATATTTAAGACAAAAATGTCATTACTAAAAAACAAAGATAATCAAAATTCTGTAATTTTAATTGAAGAGCCTGAAAATCATTTATCATATTCTAAATTAAATGAATTTATAAAAATTATTAAAGATATTAACATTGGCAAACAAATCATAATGACAACTCATAGTAGTTTTGTAGCCAATAAATTAGGATTAAACAATTTAATATTAATAAATGACAAAAATGTATTAAGAATAAGTAACGTTAAATCATTTGATTTCTTTAAGAAAATTCCAGGATATGATACATTAAGATTTTTACTATCAAAGAGAGTAATTTTAGTAGAAGGGCCATCAGATGAATTAGTCGTTCAAAAAGCTTATATGATGCATAATAATGGTAGAATACCTATTATGGATGGAATAGATGTTATTTCCGTAGGAACTGCTTTTTTAAGATATTTAGAATTAGCTATCAGACTAAATATTAAAGTGAGTGTTATGATTGATAATGACGGAAATATTAAAGCAATAGAAGAAAAATATAGTGATTATAAAGATAATAAGAATATAACTATATGCTATGATGAAGAAGTTAATGATAAAAAAGAATCATTAGGTGAAAGGTTTAATTATAATACATTAGAGCCTAATTTGTTGAAGGTTAATAGTATAGAAGTTTTTAATAAAATATTAAATATGTCCTTTATTACAGAAAAAGACTTATTACAATATATGAAGAATAATAAAACTGATGTTGCTTTAAAAATATTTGAAACAAAAGAAAACATTAATTTTCCTAATTATGTATTAAAGGCTATTAATAATGAAGAGTAAGCTAATAATGGCATGTGCCGGTTCCGGAAAAACTACTTATTTGATAGAACGAGCTTTAAAAATAAAGGACAAAAGCATATTAATTACTACATATACTAATTCTAATGAACAAGAGATAAAGAATAAATTTATAGATAGAATAGGTTATATCCCAAAAAATATAACTATCCAAACTTGGTTTTCATTCTTATTACAGCATTGGGTTAGACCTTATCAAAGTGTAATATATGATTGTGACATCAAAGGAATAGATATTTCAGATAAAAAATCTACTAAATATGTAACAGAAAACAATGCTAAAGAATATTATTTTAATAGTAAAAATGAAATATATCGAGATAATCTCTCTAAATTTGCTTTTAAAGTAAATGAAAAAACTGAAGGAAAACTTATAGCCAGATTAGAAAAAATATATCAATATATTTTTATTGATGAAATTCAAGATTTGGCAGGATATGATTTAGATTTAATAAATGAAATAGTTAATTCTAGTATTTGGTTAATAATGGTTGGTGATAGAAGACAAACTGTTTATATTACACATTATGAAAAACGCAATGAAAAATATAGAGGAAAAATTGATGAATATGTGATAGATAAACTAACAAATAAAGTTTACATGGATGTAAAATCCTTATCTAATAGTTATAGATGTAATCAAAAAATATGCGATTTTGCTAATGATGTTTTTAAAGATTTGCAACCTATGAAATCGTCAAACAAACAAAAAACAGAACATGATGGTGTTTTTTTAGTTAGACCTTGTGATATAAATGATTATTTGATTAAGTTTAGTCCTGTTCAGCTACGATATAGCAAATCTATAAAGGTAAATATAAATTATAAAGCTTATAATTTTGGTGAATCAAAAGGTTTAACTTTTGATAGAGTATTAATATATCTAACTAAAAATCAAACTGATTGGTTAAAAAATCATACTATAAAGTTAAAAGAGCCGGAAAAATTATATGTTGCTATTACAAGAGCTAAATATAGTGTTGCAATTGTATTTGATGAATTAGATAAATATCAACCAAAACATACAGAAGTGTATCCTTATAAAAGAGATTTATTTACACTTGATTAGTCTTTTACTAATTATTAATTTATAAAAGTGTATTTTTAATTGAGTACATTATGGCAAAAACGAATGAATAAATATGTATATTTTTAAACCTTTAAATTAAATGGGTTAAAGATTTTATTCCAAAATGTATAATAATAATATTAAATGGAGAAATTTTAAGATGAATAAGAAAGGTTTTAATTATGTTGAGTTATTGATAATACTTGCGATTATAGTAGTTGTATCTGCTGTTGTATATCCCGTTATTGGTGCAAATAGTAGGTTTGTTGAAGATGAAAGTGTAAGAGAAACTTGTATTGATAATGTTGCTAAAATAACTAAAGCACTTTTGATGTATATTGAAGATTGGGATAATACAACTCCGAGATGTTACGGTCCCGGATCAGGTGCAACAATAGCTACCTTCGGTGCTAAATTAAACGACGGTCGTCCTAATGGTATAGGTTGTTTGTATGACTATGTGGCCGGTGAAGGTGCTTTTGATAGCTTTATAAATACAGGGAAAAACCCTGAAGTATTAAAATGTCCTAATGATGAAGTATGGAGTAATACAAATTGGTGTTGTTCTTACTTCTGTGGACCAAGTCCATATTGGTTTTGGGAAGGAGGAACAGACAATTGGGGTAAAGAAGGTGAATCCATATCAGAATATGAAAATCTTTCCACTTCTGCTGCTATAATTGAATCAAGACAATTTTTCTATTGGAGAAGTTGTGAAAAAAAAGGGCATAATTATACTACCCCTTGTGGATTTTTAGACGGACATGTAGAAGTATTTCCTGTTTTAACTCCGAAGCAGTTATATAGAGATCAAAATCAAGATTATGACTGGGAAATCACTGCCGGATGGGGCCCATGTGATGCTCAAGGTAATATTAGTTGGGGTGAAACAAGTGAATATTGGAATCCACAAATATATTATTATTTTTATTGGTCACATGATAATGATATTCAATGGGTACTATTAAATGAAGAAAATATTACAATAGATCAAGGAAAAGCTTACACTGATCTATCTGTTTCTATTTTACCTGAAACTGCTTCTGATATTGATATTGAATTTACATGGTCTTCGAGTGATGAATCTGTTGCTACAGTAGATCAAAATGGTGTAATAAATGCTATAGGTGAGGGCAAAGCTATTATAACTGTTAAGGCTAAATATACAGATTATTATGGTAATTATAATAGAGAATTAACTGATGAATGTGAAGTGACAGTTATTCCACCGGAACCTACATCTATTACAATAGATAAAACAAGAATAATGATTGTGGGTCAAACTTCTTCCATTACTGCTAATATTTTACCTGAAAATGCAAATCAAAGTGTTGTTTGGTCAACAAAAGATAAAAATATTGCTATTATTTCAAACGGTAAAATTACGGCTGTAGGAGTGGGATCGGTTTATATCATAGCTTATACTTATGATAAAAAATTATATGCTAAATGCAAAGTAACGGTTCTTCCGGAACCCGAGTCTATAGTTCTTGATAAAACAAAAGAAACTGTTTGTATAGGAAAGACAATAGACTTAAACGCAACTGTTCTTCCTAAAAATACACTTCAAGATGTTGTATGGATATCTAAAGATAAATCTATTGCTACTGTATCAAACGGTAAAGTTAAAGGTGTAAAAGAAGGAATTGTTAAGATAAATGCATATACTTATGATAAAAAGTTATATGCTTCCTGTAAGGTAACAGTTGTTCCTTATCCTGCGTCTATTACTCTTGACAAAAAAACAGAAACAGTATGTATTGGTAAAACTGTAGACTTAAAGGCTACAATATTGCCTGCTAATGCGCCTCAAGATGTTGTATGGATATCTAAAGATAAATCTATTGCTACTGTATCAAACGGTAAAGTTAAAGGTGTAAAAGAAGGAACTGTTAAGATAAATGCATACACTTATGATAAAAAGTTATATGCTTCCAGTAAGGTGACAGTTGTTTCTTATCCTGAGTCTATTACTCTTGATAAAACTTCATCTTCTGTAGTTGTCGGAAAGAAAATAACATTGAAAGCAACTGTTTTACCTATCAATGCTCTTCAAACAGTTGTTTGGGTAAGTAAAGACAAATCTATTGCTACAGTATCAAACGGACAAGTTAAAGGTGTAAGTCCGGGGACTACTTATGTAAATGCATATATTTATGATAAAAAACTTTATGCTAAATGTAAGGTGACAGTATATCCGGCACCTACGGAAGTGGTCTTGAATAAAACCTCTATGACCGTTTATGTTGGAAAGACAGGAACATTAACAGCTTCTGTTTTGCCTGAGGGTGCTGTTCAAAGTGTCACCTTTGAATCCTCAGATACAAGCATAGCAACAGTTAATTCAAATGGTCTTGTTAAAGGATTAAAAGTAGGATCTACTACTGTCATAGTCAGAACAAAAGACAAATCCAAATACAAAAAGTGTAAAATAACCGTTAAGAATAAACCCGTCACGGGAGTATCATTAAATAAGACATCTTTAACTTTGGCAGTGGGAAAGTCAACAACTCTGACTGCAACCATAAAACCTTCTGACGCAACCATTAAGACTGTCACTTGGACATCTTCAAACACCAAGGTTGCAAAGGTATCTTCTACCGGAAAGGTGACAGCTGTGGCCAAAGGCACCGCTACCATATCTGTCATAACAACTGACAGTTCTAAAAAAGCCACCTGTAAGGTGACAGTAAAGTAGTGATTTATACAACAAAAAACCAAGCAAAATTGCTTAATTTTACTTGGTTTTATTCGTAATAAACTACAAATAGAATACAAATTGTGTTTAAAAAAGCTCGGGAAACCGAGCTTTTTTATTAACTTTATATTTTTCTGTAAATATGGTATAATATAAGTGTAAAAAAATATTTTTTTGGGGTAAAATTATGACAGAAAGAATCAAACAACTTGCCAAAGAGAAAAATGCTGTTATACTGGCTCACAACTACACTCCTCCGGAAATCCAAGAAATAGCCGATTATACAGGCGACAGTTTGGAGCTGTCCCGTATCGCCGCAAAAACCGAAGCAAACACCATTGTATTCTGTGGAGTTCACTTTATGGCTGAAACCGCCAAAATTCTCTCCCCGGAAAAGACTGTCCTTATCCCGGATGAGAAAGCAGGCTGTCCCATGGCAGACACTATTACCCTTGAAAATTTACGTGATTTTAAAGCCAGATACCCGGGCCTTCCGGTAGTGGCTTATGTAAATACAACTGCAGAAATTAAATCCGAAGTTGATATATGTTGCACCTCAGGAAACGCCCTTAACTTGGTTTGTAAATTACCTTATGATAAAATGTTATTCGTTCCGGATAAAAACTTAGGTGCATATATACAAAAACTGGTTCCGGAAAAAGAACTTATCTGTTGGCAAGGGGGTTGTCCCGTTCACCAAAGAATCACAGATATAGATATTTCCAAATGCAAAAGAGAACACCCGGAAGCCTTGGTAGTGGCTCACCCGGAATGTGCTAAAGAAGTTTTGAATCTTGCAGATATAATTGCAAGCACCAGCGGTATGATTAGAGAGATTACAGCAAGTAAGGCAAAAGAATTTATCATCTGCACCGAAAGAGGTCTTATTCATCAATTCCAAAAAGCAAATCCGGATAAAATTTTCTATAACCCCTCTCCCATAAACATTTGTCCTAACATGAAAAAGAATACCATGGAAAAACTTCTCAACTGTCTTGAAACGGGAGAAGGTGAAATTATCCTCTCTGAAGATATTATCAAAAAAGCCAAAACTGCCATTGAACGAATGATTGAGTATTAGGAGATAGATATGTTATATTTAGATCCAAAATATATTACCCAAAAAGTGACGGAAGCTCTTATGGAAGACGCTCCCTACGGAGACATTACCACACAGTTTACCGTAGACCATGACGTTGTTGTGACCGGAAAGCTTTGGGCAAAAGCCCGGGGCATTCTCTCCGGTATAAATGTAGCTCGTGAAGCTTTTAGGTTATGTGACGAAAACATTATTTTCACTCCCCTTAAATCTGACGGTGAAGAGTTAAAATATGGTGACACCATAGCAACAGTAAAAGGTATGTCAAGCCCTATTCTCACAGCTGAGCGAATAGCTCTTAACTTTATGCAGAGAATGAGCGGAATTGCCACCATGACCAAAAAATATACGGATTTGACTTCTCACACCCATGCCAAAATAGTGGACACAAGAAAAACCACTCCCCTTTTAAGAATGTTTGAAAAATATGCCGTCCGATGCGGTGGCGGTGTTAATCACAGAACCGGTCTCTCCGACGGAATTTTGATAAAAGATAACCACATTATAGCCGCCGGTGGAATTACAGAGGCTATCACCAGGGCAAGAAGTGAAGCAGCTCACACTCTTAAAATTGAAGTGGAAATAAAATCTTTAGATCAATTAAGTGAAGCTTTAAATGCAAAAGCCGATATAATAATGTTGGATAATTTCTCTCTTGAAGATATGAGAGTGGCAGTTGAAAAAGTTAATGGCAAAGCTCTCCTTGAGGCCAGTGGCGGAATAAACGAAACCACAGTCAAGGAAATTGCGGAAACGGGAGTTGACATTATATCTTCCGGTGCCTTAACTCACTCTGTAAAAGCTTTGGATATATCATTGGATCTTGACAAAGAATAAACTTGTTATTTCAAATATCACCCCCCTACGTCCGAGCGGGTGGCTAAAATTATTAGGCTTTTATCGTAAAATTTGCAGTTTTGCAAATTTTACTCCTGACCACCCACCGGCTTCGCCGGTCCCCCCCTCCTTGAAAGGAATTTGCTGTTGCAAATTCAGTTCAAAGAGGGTGAATCTAACAACTGAGGCCTTTTGCCGCAATTCAACCCCTTACGTAGTAGGGGGAGGAGTTGTAGTAATTTATAATTTTCTAAACACTTGACAAAAACACCAAAAATATGTTATAATATATATTGCGGCGGAAGAGTGGCTGAGTGGACGAAAGCGGCTGCCTGCTAAGCAGTTGTACCTAAATACTGGTACCTCGGGTTCGAATCCCGACTCTTCCACCATTTTTTTTGATACGGATTGATTATATATAAATGTTGAAAACAGTTAAAATTTTAATATATATACTTATGATAGGCATACTTTCTCTTCCTGTTTTTGCCTCTTCTCCCATTACAGGTGAAGAATATGTAAAAGCCCTAAGAGAATTAAAGCCTTCAAAAAGCATTCAATCTCTTCTTGAAGACCCACAATCCGGCTGTGGATATGTGGAAGTCAGAGGAAAGGTTATAAATATTTTTGAATTTGGCACGAATAGGTTTTTCACTCTCCACTTTGAAGGTGAAAACAACCCAATTGAATTTATTTATGTAAATTTTCCGGAAGGCACCGAAAAAGAAGATTTTGAAAACAAAAATATAGCCGCTATTTTAAAATGGGATATTTTGTCACTTAACCAAAATATCATCCAAACCATTGAATTAAATCAAGACCAACACTACGACATAGAAAAGTGTGCTTTTCTTGAAGCTGTTGAAGAATACGAATCCCAACTCACTTCCAAAAAGCCAAAGAGCAAATCTATGATTCATCAGTTTGGAAAACCCGCAACCTTTGTTTTACCCGCAGAACTTGCCACTCCTGAGGAATTGGCTGAAAACAGCGAATATATGAGCTATAATATTCAATCCACCGGAAAGAATAAGATTATAACCATTATAAAATCCGTTAACAAAGACATTTCCGACACATTGACAATGGCTTATGCAGACTTTATTTTAACATATTCTTCCGCTCATGGTGTAGACCCCTTATTTGTCTGTGCAATTTTAACACAGGAATCAAAATTCAAAAACACTGCCACTTCATACAGAGGTGCACAGGGATTGGGACAACTTATGCCCTTCACAGCCAAAGGTTTGGGAGTTTTAAACGCCTACGACCCGCAACAAAACATTTACGGAACGACCAAATATTTAAAAAACGCCTCCGGTCAACTGTTTAACAAATATCCCAAGGAATTAAATATTAATCAGTTAAAACTTTTGGCAGCCTCATACAATGCAGGCCCGGGTGCTGTTAAAAAATATGGAGGAGTTCCACCCTACTCCGAAACTCAAAACTATGTAGTTAAAGTCTTGGGATATTACTATAAATATTTGAATATATAAATAAAAAAAGGAGCCGAAAAGCTCCTTTTTTTAATACATATCACAAGGCCCCCCAAAGTAATACGGTCAAAATCTTTTTTAAAAGGGGAGATATTTGTGATTTGGAAAAATAATGCTATGCATTACTTTCTACAATAAACTCTTAACACACTCTTCCACAAGGCTCATATCTGCTGTAGGTTCAAAACGTGCTACCACATTTCCTTCTCTATCTACAACAAACTTTGTAAAATTCCACTTGATTTTGTTGTTGTTTTCGTAATCCGGATCAATTTTCTTTATGTAATCTCTCATAAAGTCAGCCATTTCACCTTCACCAAAACCTTCAAAGCCCTTTTTACTCTTGAGGAAAGTATACAAAGGAAGTTCTCCCTCACCGTTTACATCTGATTTCTTCATTTGAGGAAAAGTTGTATTGTAATGAACGGTGCAAAACTCATGAATTTCATCATCTGTGCCGGGAGCCTGTCCTCCGAACTGATTGCAAGGTATATCCAATATACATAATCCCTTGTCGTGATATTTTTTATACATCTCTTCAATGGGAGCATATTGAGGAGTAAAACCACAACCTGTGGCTGTATTTACTATCAAAATAACCTTGCCCTTACATTCTGACAAGTTAAAATCCTTGCCCTCTCTTGTCTTAATGGTGTAATCGTAGATCATATTTATCTCCTTAATATTTTATTTTTTCTATATTTATCAATTCCTTTTTAATGTTAAGCCCGGAGCTGTAACCACCAATAGAATTAAACCCAACAACTCTGTGACAGGGGACTATTATGGGAATGGGATTCTTACCGCAAGCATTTCCTACAGCTCTCACAGCTTTTGAATTTTTTTTTTCAGCCAACTGCTTGTAAGTCAAAGTCTTTCCGTAAGGAATATTCATCATTTCTTTCCAAACTGACATTTGAAAATCTGTTCCCTTTAAATATAAAGGCAAATCAAATTCAAACAGTTGCCCGGCTAAATAAGCTTCCAATTGACTGTATGCCTTCATTAGCAACATACTATAATATTTATAAGTATTTTTCTCAAAATACAAATTTGTTATTTTATTATTCTGTTCCTCTATCAGAATATTGTCAACTGTCAGCATAATTCTATTTTTTTAAAACTATTCTATATATTTGCGGAAGAGCTTTAAATCTTATTCTAAAAACGCTGGTACCCAAACCATTAGAAATAACCGTCCAAAAGTTTTCTATTTTCTTATTAATAACTTTCCCCAACTTCTCTCCGTTCCACAGACCCAAATTAAAGAATTTATGCCTGTTCATGTGAGTATAAACCGTAAAAAAGGGGAGTTTCACCTGGCCCCCGTGAGTGTGTCCAGCCAACACAAGATTTACCTTATAATCCACAGCTTCCACTCCCATTGAAGGACAATGAGACAACAGAATTTTAAAAGAATTTTCATCTACACCCTTGAAAGCCTTGGGCAAATCTTCCAAAAAATTAATAGGGTCATCTACACCAATAACAGAAATATATTCACCTTCTCTTTCAATTCTTGTAGATTCATTTCGCAAAACCACATATCCGAAACCCTTATATATTTCACAAAGTTTTTCCGGGTTGTTGTGAATTTTATACTCTGTGTTTCCTAAAACAACATAAGTATCACCCTTTATTTTGGAATAAGACAGAAGGCGGGGAATGTTTCCCGTAGCTTTTTCATTGTAAGCCAAATCTCCCGTTATAACACAAATATCACACTCTTTAACTAAAGATAACTTTTCACTTAGACATTTCTCAAAACAGCCCCATTTGGAAGTGTGTATATCGGAAAGAAACAATATACTGAAACCTTCAAAAGCTTTTGGAAGATTTTCAAATTTTAATTCCAAATTCTTAATCTCTATGCAATAAGGCTCAACAAACAACCACACCCCAAATATCAAACATAAAATAGCCAAAACACAAATAAATATTATCATAAATATTACCTTTTAATGCTATAATCACAATCTTTATTTGTGCATTTTAATTCGTGAATAGCTTTGGTTTTTCTGTCCCCTAAGGGATATCCGCATTTGGGACATTTCTTATCCGTAGGTTCATACCAAGTGGCAAACTTACAGTCCGGATAATTGGAACAACCGTAAAAAGTGCCTTTTTTGGCTCTTCTGATTCCTATAACACCGTCGCAGATAGGGCATTTTCCGTAATCTTTCTTTTTCTCTTGTTGAATATATTTACAATTAGGATAATTGGAACAACCTATAAATGTTCCATATTTTCCGTTTTTCTCCACCAAGGGACTGCCACACTCGGGACAGGTTCCTTCCACCACTTTAGGCTTTGGCCTCTCATCATAAGAATAATTACAATCGGGATAATTACTGCAAGATTTGAATTTACCGTATTTACCGTGACGCAGGAGCAAAGTTCCCCCACATTTTGGGCATTTTTCCGAAAGCTCCACAGGCTTTTCCATTTCCACCTCGGCGTTCTTTATCTCTTTACAAAAACCGGGATAAAAATCGGATAGCATTTTCTCTTTTGTCAAGTTTCCGTCTGCTATATCGTCCAACTGTTCTTCCAAAATAGAGGTAAATTTTACATCCATAATGGATTTTACATACTCACTTAAACCTTCGCAGACTTCCATACCCAATTCCGTAGGATGAAGTTTACCGTCGTTTTTATCCTTAACCACATATTTTCTCTGTTTAAGAGTTTTAGGATATGTGGAAATGGTAGAAGGTCTACCGATTTTTTCTTCGTCAAGCTTGGCAGCAAGAGATCTTTCGTCATAACGGGCCGGAGGCTTGGTCTGTTTCTTTTCACATTTTAGTTCTATAAGATTTAACTTATCTCCCACTGAAAGCTTTGGCAATTCCACTCTGTTATTTTCTCTTATAATCTTTGACGCACCGTCAAAAACAGTGACTGAACCGAGTGCCTTAAAATCACATTTGTTGGCACCTATAATGGCTGTGGTCAAATTATATTTTTCCGGAGCCATCATTGCTCCCATAAACTGTTTCCAAATGGTAACATAAAGCTTCTTCTCATCCGGTGACAGAGATTTTAGAGCTTCACTTGTGGGAGTTTTGTTAATATCTGTAGGCATTATAGCTACATGACCGTCTTGAACACCCTTTTCCTTTCCAGGTTGAATATAAAAGGATGTATATTCACTGCCATAATTAGCTTCAATGAAAGCTTTGGCTTCCGCTAATTTATCCTCAGGCACACGAGTTGAGTCCGTTCTGTGATAGGTTATAAGGTTCTTATCCTTTAATTTTTGAGCTATTGACATGGTTTTATCCGGGTCCCAAGGCATAGCTTTTTGCATGGTGGTAGCCTTAAAAGGACGAATTTTAGAAGCGGTTTTTAGCTCAGTTTTAATATCTTTAATTATGTAATCAGCTCTGTTTAAGTCGGAATTTATACTGTTAAAAAGAGCTTCATCCTTTACATCCCTTTCACCAAGTTTTTTACCATCAAAACCTACAAGCTTGGCATTAAAAACTTTTGAAGATACAACTTCTTGCAAATCAACGGAAATATCATAAAAATCTTCAGGAACAAAGTTCATTATTTCCTTTTCTCTTTCACAAACAAGCAAAAGAGCCACAGACTGAATTCGTCCTCCGCTTAAAGAATGAATACAGAATTTCTTTTGAATAAGAGGGCTTAAATCATATCCCACCAACTTGTCCAAAACAGCTCGTCCCACTTGGCTTTCAACCAAGTTTTCGTTTATCAAACCCGCATTATCATAGGCAGCCTTAACAGTTTTGTAGGTATATTCATAACAAGGCATTCTCTTATATTTCTTTAAACCCAAAACTTCTTTTAAATGCCAAGCAATGGCCTCACCCTCACGGTCCTGGTCCGTAACAAGGTAAACCATATCCGCTCCTTCAATATCTTTTTTTAGAATATTCACAGTTTTGGGATCTTTAATTACATAATCCGGAGCATAAGTATTTAAGTTAATTCCATAATCTTTTTCTTTCCTGTATGTATTTCCTTCTCTAATCTCTCTGATGTGTCCTTTACAAACAGAGGTCTTATATTCACCTTTCTTTAAAAATTTAGCCAAACAAGGAATAAGTTCATTGGCATCTGTTTGGGACTCTACTATAAAAACTTCTTTCATTCATATCCTCATAATCTTAGAACATTTACACAAAACTTTTTAATCTTTTCTATTATTTATAATACCACAAAATCACCAATCTTGTCAAGAGTTATGATAAAAACATAATTGATTTTAACGCAAAAACCAATTAATCCAATATCTTATCTTTATAAAATCTATCATCTGTATTCGCAATCTGCTAAATGGTCGTTTACAATTCCTATTGCTTGCAAAAAAGAATAAGTTATTACAGGTCCCACAAAACTAATTCCTCTCTTTTTCATATCTTTACAAAGCCTTTCGGACAAATCCGATTGTGTAGGAATCATCTCAGGTTTTCTCCATTTTCCGTCAATTTGTTTTCCGTCAGAAAAACCCCATAAATAGACATCAAAAGAACCAAATTCCTTTTGTATATCTTTCACAACCAAAGCATTGCTCCTAACACTGTATATTTTACTGCGATTTCGTATAAGAGATGTGTCAAAAAGCAATTCGTTAAGCTCCTCATCCGACATTTTTGCGCATAAATCTATATCAAATCCGTGAAAAGCCTTACGATAGGATTCCCTTTTATTAATTATAGTTTTCCAAGACAGGCCTACACTTGCTCCTTCAAGACACAACATTTCAAATTGATAATTGTCATTATGATTTATCTTACACCATTCAAGGTCATGATACTTCTCTAATAAAGGGTCACCCTCCGCCCAGTTGCGACAAATACTATCACTCATTTTCTTCATTCTCTTTATAACTATATTCTATTTTTATTATACCATATAACAAATAAAATTACAAATATAAACTTTGCTTTCTGCTTTTGATAAAGGGAACGGTAAATGTGTCCCCTATTTCCGAAGGAAATGAGGGGTGGCATTTGCCGAAGCAAATGACGGGGGAAATAAGTGGTTTTCAAAGAAAATCACATTTTGTGTAGCAAAATAATTATTTATACAATTAAAGATAAGTCTATTTTTAATATTAATTATCTTTAAAGTTGCAAAAAATAAAAAAAATGTGTATAATAATATTGTATATATTTGTCAAAAGGAGAGTAATTGGCAATTATGAAAAAACTTTTAGCTGTCTTTATGCTGATATTAATTGCAAGTATTTGTCTTGCCTATACCATCGGTTATGAAGATGTTTTGCAAATTAAGTCTGTTTCCGTTCCTGAAATCAACGGAGAGTATATAGTTTCTCCTGACGGTTTTATTTCTGTTCCTTATGCAGGACGTCTTCAAGTCTACGGAAAAACTGAAGCACAAGTTATAAAAGACCTACAAGATATGCTTTCAGACAGAATTAAATATCCGGAGGTATATGTAAACCTAACCAAAACTACCCACGAAGTAGTATTTGTGACAGGTTTTATCAAAAATGCAGGATCTGTAGTTATTAATAACGATACAACTCTTGCCACCATTGTTGCGGAAAGAGGAGATATTCCTGTTGCCGACAAAACTTCCATTATAGGTAATATTTACATTTCCATAAAAAGCATTGACGGTGCAAAAAAGGAACTTCGTTACGAAGACATTATGGATGTTGATTATACTCCTCGAAACGGAGATATAATTAACTTTGAAATTAAGGATAAAGTTAATGTAAATGTAGTAGGAAAAGTAAACATTCCCGGAAAATATATCCTTTCTTTGGATAACAATTCAATTATGAGTGCCATAGTTTTAGCAGGTGGCTTTACCTCTGATGCAGATTACTCTCAAGTCACTCTCTATAACGCTGACGGGAAAGGACAAACCATAGATCTTTCCGACTTTATTAACGGAACAGCGGATGTGACTTTGGCAAAAGTGACAGACAACTCAACCATTGTAGTTCCCGAACTCATTTCCGGTGTGACTGTATTGGGATGGGTTAACAAACAAGGAAAACAAACCTATCGTCCCGACCAAACCATTTACCTTTCTGATGTAATAGCCGAAGCCGGTGGCGGAGTGCGAAACAAAGCAAGATTTAAAGAAGTATATGTTTTAAGAAATGTAAACGGTGAATTAACCAAAACCGCCTACAACTTCAACGATTACAAAAACAAGGGCGACATAACCGGCAACCCCATTATCAAAAACGGTGATGTAATTTATATGCCTTGCACACTTGAAATCGATTGGGCCACTGTTATTTCTTCACTCAGAGGTCTTATTGGCGTAGGCAAAGATATTGATAGTTTTTAAGGAGAAGGATTAAATGGCTGACGAATATAAGGATACAAATTCTCCGGAAGTTATAAATAAAGAAGAAGAATTTTCTATTGAAGATTATCTGTTTATAATAAACAGAAGAAAATGGGTAGTTATAATTATATGTTTGGTTATTCTTGTTTTGGGAATGCTCTATACAAACAGCAAAACGAGAATATATGCTTCCGCATGTGAAATTTATACCAACCGAGATAAAAACCAAAACGTATACGGTCAAGACCAACTTATGGCTATTGCAAATATAGCCAACATGTCTTCCAACTCCACAGAAATGATAACCAAGCTTATCTGTAACCCAGACAATATGGAAGAAGCTTTCAATTTGTTAAGCAACGAAAACAAACAAAATGGTTTTGACGGAAAAATGCCCACAACCGGAGTTGTGGTAAACGAAGTAGAAAAAGGTGGTAGAATCTTTAATGTTATAGTAAACTCAAAAGACCCAACAGCCTCTGCCAACCTTGCCAATAATCTTGCCCTGTTATACTTCGAAAAAGAAGCTAAAAACTTTAACGATTATTCCAACATAGCTCAGGTTCAAATCAAAGAAGAAATTGATAAAATCTTGGTTCAAATCGATGAAGTACGAGACAAAATTGTTGGTTTAAAACAACAAACCGGAATATATTCTATTGATAATGATGTCAGAGCACAAGTTTCCAACAAATATAACATTGAAAACCAAATCAACCAAGCAGAAGTTGACCTTGCATCTCTTCAAAGTCAATATGACGAAGCTCTCCGAGCTTATAACAATACTCCCAAAAACCTTGTCACAGAATCACAACAATCAGTATCTTCCGTTAGAGATATTAACAAAAGACTTGACGAGTTAACCACAGAAAGAAATGAATTATTACTGAAATTTACTCCCAATTCAAGAGAAGTTAAAGATGTTGATGATAAAATAGCCTTTGAAAAGAGTAAAATGCAAGACGCAGAAGCTGACAAAGGTTATGTAGAAAAAACTCACAGCATCACATATAACAGAGATCCCTTACAAAGATTACAATCCAGAATGGATGATCTTAGAATCCAAATACAAGGTAAGAAAACAAGTATTGCAAGACTTAATGCATTGCTCGCAAAAACAAACCAAAATTTGAAGGTTGTTCCCGCAAACGAAAACGAACTTGCAAAAGTTATGGAACAATACCAACTCCTTAAAGATAACTTGGCTCTGTTGCAGTCCAACTACTACAGACTTGTATTTAACTCTCAAAGTGATTACAACATAGGTAGAATTATTTCAAAAGCTATTCCCCACTCCACTCCCGTATCTCCAAACCTTCCAAAGTCTTTTGTTATATATCTTATAGCCGGTTTAATCTTAGGTGGTTTTGCCGCTCTCTTAACTGATAACCTTGATAATATTGTCTACGACGACAGCAGTATGAAGAAAATTACCACCTTGCCCTGTCTGTCAAAAATACCTCTCATTAACACAAACTCCACAGACAGACTTCAAATCGGTAAGTTAACAGGTCACTCCAACTTCTTGGAAGCTTTCAGAATTTTCAGAAACAACATCATGCTTACTGAAATTATGTCAGAAACCCAAGGTATTGATAAGAACAAATCCTTCGCTATAACCGGTCCTGACGTAAAACAAGGAAAGTCCACCACAGCCGCCAACTTAGCCATCGCCATGGCTCTTGACGGAAACGAAGTTCTGTTGGTCGACGCTGACTTGCGTAAGCCTAACGTTGCTAAATTCTTTAATGTTCCTAACGATGTTGGATATACAACTCTTGTTAAAGGAACCACAACTTTGGAAGAAGCTATCAAGCCTTCCGGTGTTGAACACTTAGACCTTTTGACATCCGGTCCTCTTCCTCCAAACCCCACTGAGTTCCTTAACTCCGAAGAGAACAGAAATATGGTAACAAAATTACAAAACGCCTATGATATTGTAATATTTGATACATCCCCCTGTTCCTTCATTTCCGATGCCCAGATTGTTACCACTTTCGTTGATGCTGTAGTTTTGGTTATAACAGTTAAGACTACAAGAATACCTATTGTTAAAACCGCCATTGAACAGCTTAACTTGGTTAAGGCTCCGATTATCGGCTATGTATTGAACAAAGTTCAAAGCAACCAGAAGCGTAGAGGCTACTACTACAACTATTACTACTATGCTTCCGACGATAAAGAATAAAAAAACCTTGACGGCTTTTACAGCCGTCATTTTTTAAGAAACTATGATTGACATACACTCCCACGTATTATTTGACGTTGACGACGGATGTTTTCACATTGAAACATCCATAGAAACAATAAAAGAAGAGGCCCAAGGAGGGGTGACTGATATAATTTGCACTCCCCACGTTGATTCAGAAGATGTAGACATAGAAAAGCATCGTAATCATTTTAATCAGTTAAAAGAGAGATTAAAGGAAGAGAATATAAATGTCAACATTCACACAGGTGCCGAGATAGGTCCTAATTTTAATCCCTCTATATTATGGAACAGAGGAATAAACCTATCTGTAGACGGTCTTAACAAATACGCTCTTATAGGTCCATTTTTTACAGATAAATACTATGAAACATCTTTTCAAACTGTTTTATACGACCTGCAAATGCTTAAGATCATACCCATCATTGCCCACCCGGAGAGAATGAGCTATTTCCAAGACAATCCGGAGCTGCTTACGAACTTCTTAAACCAAGGTTGTCTTTTGCAGGTGAATGCTCAAAGCCTTTTAGGACTTTATGATGAAAAATGTGAAACATTTTCCAACAGACTTTTAGAACTTAATTATATTAGTTTTGTTGCTTCAGATAAACACAGAAAATACGGGTTTTCCTTAATGGAAAAGGCATATAACCACATAAAAGAAAATTATGGTGAAGCCTTAGCCAACAAACTTTGTTATGAAAACCCCAAAAAGATCCTTGACAGTGTTCCTATGGTCAATTATGATTACAAAACCTGGACAGAACCTCCAAAACCAAAAAAATCTTTTTGGTCATTTCTAAAAAAATAAAATTATTTTCAATTTTTGGTTTTTAAAATTGCATTTTTAACAAAAATGTAGTATAATATATAGTGTGTGTAACTATTTTGCATTGCTATTAGCCCCCGCTTTGAGCAATAATATATATTATTATTCCCCTTTTAATATATGTTTTAGCAATTAGTTATATAATATAAATTAATTTATACGGAGTGTCCATACTGAAAGAGAAACAACTTTTTATCAACGAACGCATTAGAGCCAAAGAAGTTCGTTTAATCGGTGTTGATTCAGAGCAACTTGGTATTGTTTCTATTCAGGAAGCCCTAAAGTATGCTTCTAACGTGGGGCTTGACTTAATAGAAGTCTCTCCTCAAGCCAATCCTCCGGTTTGTAAAGTCATGGATTATGGCAAATACAAATACGAGCAAGGCAAAAGGGAAAGAGATGCTGCCAAAAAGCAAAAACAAGTTGAAATCAAAACCATTAGAATGCGTCCCGCTACCGACGATCACGACTTTAACTTCAAAACCAACAATGCCATTAAGTTTTTAAAACAGGGCAACAAAGTTAAAGTTCAAATTATGTTCAAAAGTAGGGAAATTACTCACCCCGAAATTGCCAAACAGAATATGGATAAAATAGCTGCCAAAATAGCTAATGAAGGTTGTGGAAAAGTGGAGAAAGGCCCCATTATTGAGGGTAAATCCATGAATATGATGTTGGCACCTGTAGAAAATTAGTTTTTTACCGGAGGAAAACATTGCCTAAACTAAAAACATGTAAAACTGCTGCCAAAAGATTTTCTAAATCCGGCACAGGTAAAATCATGAGAAACACAACCGGTATGAACCACCTTAAAATGAAAAAAACCAAGAGTGCATTAAGAAGATTAACTTTGAAAGGCACAGTATCAAAAGGTTTTGCTAAGGTAATCAAGAAACAAGTACCGGGTCTTAACTAATTACACCCACCGCAAAGAGTCTATAGGATTTCGATGCTGGTAAATCTAAGGAAAAAGAGGTAAACTATATGCCACGCGTTAAGCGAGGAATGATGACCCATAAACGTCATCACAAAATTATCAAATTAGCTTCCGGATACTGGGGCGGAAAACACAGATTATTCAAGACAGCTAAAGAAGCTGTTATGAAGAGTGGAAACTACGCTTTCAGAGACCGAAGAAACAAAAAGAGAGAATTTAGAAAATTGTGGATTGCAAGAATCAACATTGCTTGCAGAATGAACGGTCTTCAATACTCTAAATTTATCAGCGGATTAAAGAAAATCAACTGCGAATTGGACAGAAAGTCCTTAGCTAACTTAGCTGTTAACGACCCTTCAGTCTTCGCAACTATAGTTGAAAAAGCAAAAGCCGCATTATAACAAAAATACTATTAACTAAATTATTATATACAGACAACAAAAACCCTATGGTAAATTCCATAGGGTTTTTTAATTATAATACTTTATAGATTTTCTTACAACTCTATCGCTGTGTCCGGAGCGGTAGCAGCTGAAGTAGGCTTAGGTTGGGTTGGTTTTGGCTTCGGCTGTGCCTTAGGCTCTACATTAACCTCTACTTTGTTATCACCGTCAGCTGCGGCTCTCGTGGTTCCTTTCTTCTGTTGTGTGGTTTTCTTTTCCGTAGTTGACTTTGGTTTTGGTCTTTGGTAAACACTTGTGGCAGAATAGTTGGCGGTCTTATTTCCGTTTCCGTCCACCACATATCTTGTTATCTTGGCATAATATCCACCATTACCCACAGAACCGGCAACGGAGCAACTTTTCTTATCCGCAGAATTTCCCCAAATCTCCACATTTAACTTTCCTCTGTAAGCATTGGCAAATATAACAACAGGATTCTTACTATTGTTTTTAAATTGAAAGTCGGAACTGCCGTAAGATACCATGGCATCTCGTCCTAAGGGAACATATACAACCTTTAAAGAGTGACATCGCCTTTGAACTATTTCCATATTTGAGAGAAGGGCAGCATTAAAGACTGTTGAGGAAACCTGGCATATTCCACCTCCTAAACCTTCCACTTCCTGTCCATCTTGGAAAATAATAGCATTTTTAAATCCGTTTTGAGGAGTTCGAGGGCCCACAACTTTGTTAAAAGCAAAAACTTCTCCGGGCATTATAATATGGGCATTGATTTTTCTGCAGGCAACGGAGAGGTTAGAACTTCTGTTTACCTTTCCTGTATTATAATTGGTATCATAGGAGCCTAAACGAGTATCTATTTTCTTAAGGCTTTCCGTAGTTATTTTAGGCAAAGCTTCTTTGGTAGGAATGGTTACCTCGGTATATTTGTTGTTAAGTGCCTCAAGTATAAGCTCATTTGCCACAGCTTTGTCTATGGTGACACCTGACTCAGAGGGAACTAAAAATATCTTTCCGTTATCTCTGTATAAAGAAGCGTTTTTTGCTTTTGTGCCTAATTTGGATTGAAGATTTGTAATATAATCAAGGATAATCTCATCGTTTCTGATTTCGTCAACAGTAATATTGTAAACACCCACACCGTTAATGGCTAAAATGTCTTTAATGGGGTTTCCGGAACGACCATAACTGTAAGCCTTGTCAATGGCCCCTTCCACGTCATAGCTGTAACCCAATTCCTTATATGTGGGAGTATAGATTTTACTGCCAATTTTAACAGAGAGTTTTCTGTTTAAAAGGTTGTTAATATGGTCTTTTACAATAGCTTCGGTTTCGGTTTTAGACAATCCTCCGATATCAGTGTTATCTATTTTAACACTTTTAACGATTTTTTCAGATTGCTGAAATCCGGAGCCGTCTTTGTAAGCATTTAAACACAGACCGGCTGAAACTCCCAGTGCCAGAATAAAAACTCCGAGAATTATTAAAAATACTTTCATGATTATATTCTTTTCCATTTTAAAATCTTATTCAAACAAATCTACACTTTGTGCCAGAGAGTCCCCTCTCTTGTATCCTCAAGGACAATTCCTTTCTCAAGAAGCTCCTGTCTTATCTCGTCAGCTCTCTTGAAATCCTTATTCTTTCTGGCAACTTTACGCTCATCTATCAGTTTTTGAACTTCATCTTCAAGACTTGCGGAACTTTCAGCAATTTCCTTAAATCCCAAGCCAAAAACCTCATCAAATTTGTAAAGTTCCTCTAAAATATTATATTCCTTAGTCTCTTGAGCCTTCTTTATCATTTCATTCATAACAGCCATAGCCACAGGCATATTCAAATCGTCAGAAATGGCGTCTTCAAACTTTTGGACATATTCAGCGACCCAAGATGGCTTCTCTCCCCCTATTTGGACCGCTCTTGATATAAAATCCCTTATGTTTTCGTAGGCATTCTTGGCAGCGGTCAAACTCTTGTTGGTAAAGGTGAGTTTACTTCTATAATGACTGGATACACACATCATTCTGTAATGAACAGGCAAAAATCCGTTGTCTATAATAGTTTGAAGTCTTAAGAAATTACCTTCAGACTTACTCATCTTAACCTCTTCATCACTATCATCTTTTCCCACTACCAAAAAGGCACCATGGAGCCAATATCTTACAAACTTTTTACCTGTGTAGCACTCGCTTTGAGCTATTTCGTTAGGGTGGTGAACCCAAATATGGTCTTCTCCACCTGTGTGAATATCAAAGGTTTCACCCAAATATTTAATACTCATGGCGGAACATTCAATATGCCAACCGGGAAAACCCTCTCCCCAAGGAGATGGCCATTTCATAATATGATTGGCAAATCTTCCCTTTGCTTTAAACCAGATAGAAAAATCCTGAGGATGTTTCTTTTGAGGGTCCTCATTTACTTCGTCACGAGCGCCTACCACTTTATCGTCTAATTTCTGACCTGAAAGCTGAGTGTAGGTAGGGAATTTGGTTATATCAAAATAAATAGCTTGATCTGTTTCATAAGCAAAACCATCCGCAAGAAGCTTTGCCACCATCTTTTGCATATCTTCTATATGTTCCGTAGCTCTACATTTCACAGTTGGTAGGATTATATTTAATTTCTCTAAATCTTCAAAGAAAATCTTTTCATAATGTCTTGCTATTTCATAGGGATCTATACCGGAGGATGCGGAAGCTTTTTGGAGCTTATCCTCTCCTTCATCATCGTCTCCCGTTAAATGTCCCACATCTGTCACGTTCATTACATGCTTAACATTATAACCAAAATAGGTCAAAACTCTCTTTAAAACATCTGCAAATATATATGAACGAAGATTACCTATATGAGCATAATTATATACAGTGGGACCACAGCTGTAAATACCCACAAAATCTTTATTAAAAGGGGTAAATTCTTCTTTTTTCTTAGTTAACGTATTATAAAATTGTATCATTTTTCATCCTTATTAATCCTATATCTAAACCTTCTTCACCCGGCCTTAACAAAGGCAACAGGGTTGTCTGCTTCCTGATTTATTTCTCTAAATTATTTACTTTTTCTTCCAACTCTCTCACTTTATTACACAATAATTTGATAATATCTTCTTCCGGGTCTACGCCACAAGCTTGGGAAAGTCTGTCTGCTTCCACTTCTTCTTTCTTTTCTTTCTCAACCACTCTTCCGGGAACACCTACAACCACACTGTCCGAAGGAACATCCTTTAAAACCACAGAATTGGCACCTATACGAACATTATCCCCTATGATAATGTTTCCTAAGACTTTGGCACCTGCTCCCACTACAACATTGTTTCCTAAAGTAGGATGTCGCTTGGTTTTAGAGAGGTTTACACCTCCTAAGGTGACATTGTGGTAAAGCAAACAGTTGTCCCCTATTTCTGCAGTTTCACCTATAACCACACCCATTCCGTGATCTATAAAGAAACCTTTCCCTATTTTTGCCCCGGGATGTATCTCAATTCCCGTGCAAAATCTGGCACATTGGCTAATCCACCTTGCCAAGGTAATACACTTGCATTTCCAAAGCTTATGAGCTATTCTATACCAAAAAACCGCATGAATTGAAGGGTATAAACCAACCTCAAAAATACTCTTGGCGGCTGGATCATTTTTAAATACTACATTTATATCATCTTTAAAAGACATATCAAATCCATTATTATAATTTTAAGGAAATTACCTCAAAAGTTTTTCAAATTCCTCGCACACTTTTATATAATCTTCGGAAGTGTCCACCCCTAAGGGCTTTTCCTTAACTTCCAACATCTTTATCTCATATCCGTTTTCCAAAACTCGAAGTTGTTCTAAGGACTCACACTTTTCATATGGAGTTTTAGTCATTGCACCATACTTTAAGAGAAATTCCTTTGTATATCCGTAAACTCCTATATGTCCATAAAAAGAGCCTTCAAGAGGATTTCTCTCAAAAGGTAATTTTGCCCTTGAAAAATAAAGAGCATTGTTATTCTTGTCGCAAATGACTTTTACCAAATTGGGATTTTCAGCATCCTTAGGAGAGATTTTCACCATAAGAGATGCCATAGGAGCCTCATCAAGCGCATCTTCCAATCTATTTATACAATCTATATTAATTAAAGGCTCATCTCCTTGAATGTTGATAACCTTATCCGTATCTATATTTTGGACCGCTTCAATAATCCTGTCTGTTCCGCAAACATGGTCCTTTCTTGTCATTATAACCTTTCCGCCAAAGCCTTCCACTACTTCATATATTTCCTCATCACAAGTGGCAACATATACATCCAAACCTGATTTTAAAGCATTTTCATAAACTCTCTCTATCATAGGCTTTCCGCATATATCAAGGAGAGCCTTTCGAGGAAGTCTGGTAGAACCCAATCGAATAGGTATTACAATAATTGACATTTTTATTTAACCTTAATATAACTGTTTACCGGGACGGATTTCACATAACCATTTATTTCCATCATCATAAGAGTTGAAGTGATGTCCTTCATATCCATTCCGGATTTTTCTACAAGAGTATCAACGCTTATAGGATCAAACTCCAAAAGCTCGTAAAGAGTCATTTCCTTTTCGCTAAGCAAAAGATTTAAAGTGTTCTCTTCCGGAGTCAGAGGCAAATTTAATTCCAAAAGAATATCTTCCGCATCCTCCACCATCAAAGCACCGTCTTTTATGAGTTTTAGACAACCGGAAGACTTTTTCTCCGTAATGTTTCCCGGAATCGCATAGACACCTCGTCCCTGTTCTAAAGCACAATTAGCAGTAATGAGAGAACCGCTGTGAATAGGAGCTTGACAGACCAAAACTCCGTCACTCAAGCCGGAAATTAATCTGTTGCGGACAGGAAATCTAAAGGGTTGAGGTTGAGAACCTAAAGGAGCCTCACTGATTATGGCACCACCTTTTGAAATAATCTCATCATAAAGAGTTGCATTGGATGCGGGATAAGGCACATCTATCCCGCTACCCAAAACTGCCACAGTCTTACCTCCACAGTCAAGGGTAGTTCTATGGGCCACAGAGTCTATACCATAGGCACCACCGCTTACTATAACCAGTCCGTGACGAACTAAGCCCCGAGTCACCAATTCGCAGGCGGTTTTTCCGTAAAGGGTACAATTTCTGCTCCCCACCACTCCTATGAAAATATCGTCATCGGAAGGTATAGTGCCTCGAACATAAAGGATAACGGGAGGGTCATATATTTGGGTCAGCCTTTTGGGATAATTATCGTCCCAAAAAGATATGAGATTAATACCAAGCTCTTCACACTTTGCCATATCGGAAGAGAGATCCGCATTTTTGTAAAAGTCAAAAGCTTGCGTTTCTTTGGTATTAAATTGAAAAGCGATTAAATCATTTTTATTTAAAGAAAAAAACTCTTCTGCCGAACCAAGATTTGAGCATATTGCCTGTTTTGCCTTAGGATTTAGCTCTATTCTGGCTATACGCAAAAGAGTTAATAAATTATCTTTCATATATTTACCATACAGGAGGTGCAGGTGGCTTTATTTCCTCATCACCTATATCATTATAAGGATTGCTTTTCTTTCTTTGCTTTGGAGTATCTTCCTTTATGATAACGTCCGGGTCGTAATCAACTATGTGATACTCACCGTTTTCGTCGTAATAACTCCCTCGCTTATCGGCAGGCATACCTTGGAAATCCTTATCTCCCGAATTATTGTTATCTTTATTGTTATTATTTAATTCAGATGAGGAATTGTTGTCACCTTGGGCATCGGAAAGGTCACCTACATTATTTTTTTTTTATCTCCTTGATTAACTCCTACAACTCCACCGGTTTTACCGGTAGAAGAAGCAACATTTGTGCCGGCTGAACCCTCTTTAGAACCGGAAGAAGCTGACTTATCTAAAATTGAAACTACCCCGTTAATAAAATCAATGGGATCTATTTCAAGGAGTTTTCCTGTTTTAACATCAAAATAGGAACTGCCTGGAGCTTGTTCTTCCTTGTAAGCCACGGAAGCGTCTATCTTAAAGGACCACTTCTTGGTTAACACATTTCCTGCGTAGTCTTCAAGAGTAAACACACATTTCATATCGCCGTCAGGGAAGGGGTTAACGGTGGCTCCGTCCTTTTCGCCTCTAATATAACCATAGAAAGATTGGTTTACAGGGTCATAAATGAGATAAGGTATATATTCTTTTCCTTTTGCGTCTGTGGCAACTAAATTAGCTGTTCTAAATTTAATACCACTTCCTTTATCAAATACAAATACCTTCACAAGAATGTCACCTACAGCGGAAACTGTCTTGTTTGTATCGTTAGAACCGGGGGCAAATTCAAAGGTGTAAGGCACTTGATTGTCCACTGTTATAAATGAGCGAACTCTGTAGTGTCCATCGTTGGTAATGTAGCCTAAGTAGCCGTTTCCGTAGAAAGGTTTAGACATAATCTCGCTGGGAACAAATTCTCTTGAAGGGTCGTTATAGAACTTATCAAGGTCTACATCATACATATCACCATTTTGAGTTAAAACATTAACATAGGTAATAGGTTTGGTTGTTCCGGTCATTCCCATTCCACCGGGGTTCATACCACCCGGGTTCATGGGATTCATACCACCACCGGGTCCCATACCGGGTCCCATTCCTGGGCCCATTCCGGGTCCCATACCGGGTCCCATACCACCGGGAGGAAAAGGTACTTGGGCAATTAACTTTTCGCCTTCAAAGGTTATGGATGATGAAAGGTAACTGTCCAAACTTTCGGTTCTTCTTCCAACAAAACCGGGACCGCCACCGAAGCCTCCGCCTCCGAAGCCGCCACGGCCACCTCTGCCACCTCTGCCACCTACAGCACCGCCGCCCATACCACCGGTGCCTCCACCGGTCATAACTTGTTGCTTAACGGTTATATCGTTGGTTGCAAGACCCGGAACTGATGTGGTAACACCACCGGCAGTATACATACCGGATTCAAATTGCCATACAAGGTCCATGGTGCCTAAATCGTAGGTGGAAATGAGGCCTTCACCATCTTGGATAATTATGTTGTCATCACTTATGGCAACAAAATTGCTAACCACATTGGGAGTTCTGAAAGGCTCGCCTTCTACAGTTAACTTGTTGTCAAGTTTTAGTTTGTAAATATTGGTATCAATACAAGCCACATAGATGTTCTTTCCGTTAGTAATGGCTGATGTGGCTATAGGTGAAAACTTCTTTCTTGTAATTTCTTTTCCCGTTGAGAGCTTGTAAAGAATAACATGCTCCCCTGAGGTGAGAATGATATAGTCATCAAATATAACGGGACTGAAACCTTGAGATGTGGCGGGAATTGAGAGAGAATATTTTTGCTTTTCGGGCTTTGTAAGGTCGTGACAGATCAATTTGTTATCATAAGCGGTCACTACCAAATAATTGTCTTTGATGAGCAAGTTATTTTTGGCGGAAGAGCTTTTGTAAACAATGGGATTAGCTACTTCTTCACCTGTGGCAGGGTTAATTCTGTGAACTTTTTTGTCATCAAGAGCAATATACATAACACCATCATGAACCTTAAATATGGGGTTAAGAGTCTGCTCAATGTTCTTTCTCCACAGAATTTTACCGGTTAACTCGTCAAGACAGAAAAGAGTTTTGAGAGTGGTAAAGTAAACGTTACCATTATAACTGATAGCTGTGGAAGTAATGCTTTCGTCAATGGCCTTGTCCTTTGGGTATTTCCAAAGTTCCATACCGGACTTATCGTAAGCATAGATTCTGTCAGCAGCCACGAGAACGGCAACTTTATCCGTAATGATAGACTGAACATCACTGGAATGAATGAGCTCTACTTTTACGTCAAAAGCTTTCATAAAGGGCTTTGACAGGTCTTCATTATAGTAATAAGTTCCTGCATTATTTCCGCCTGAAAGGAAACCATCAGAATATGCAAAAGCACAGGTAACACAAACAAGCACCAAAATCAACAAAAATTTGATTCTCATATAATATCCTCCAAAAAGAAGCTGACTTACACTTATACACTTATATTATAACACATTTAAAGATTTTTTACAATTTTAAATGCTATAAAAATATATATTTTATAAACTTTTTTAAAAAAAAGAGATTTTTGAGATATTTATGATTTATTTATCAAAAAAATGTATATCTTAAAAATCGGAAAAGAAAAAAGCACTCAAAGAGTGCTTTATATATGAGGTGTTCATCTCAAAATTTGTTAAACTGTTGCAGTGCATAAAGGGAGAGGGAGGCTGATATACTTGAGTAGCTCTGTTAAATTATTACGTTTCTATCGTAAAATTCACAGTTTTGCAAATTTTACTCCTGACCACCCACCACAATCCAAATCCCTAGAAGTCTTATATCCATCCCCCCGTCATCTCTCCGAGATGCCACCCCCCAAGCTGTCGCTTAGGGGGACAGACTTTTTGGGGTCTAGTCAAAAATCTTTAATGGTAAAGATTTTTGCCGTCGGTCACCGAAAAATCATAGATTTTCCGGCTCTTGCTAAAAACGACAAGCAGTTGTCGTTTTTACAAAAAAGCGATGCTTTTTTGCCGCAATTCAACCTTGGATATGGCTATCGCCTTGTGGTCCCCTTCCACATTACCGTTCCCCGTGGATTAGGGGACAATTACATCTCAAAGAGATAGAAATCTAAGGAGTCGACTTTTATTTTATCATATTCTTTTCCTGTGAGAAGATCTTTAGCTGTTTTTGGGAAGGATATGTCAATGGGTTTTCTGTCATAATTCATAACATAGAAATAAGTTTTTCCGTCAAAGGAATAGCTTCGGCTCTCAAGTCCCCATTTGTTAAATCTTATTTCACTCTTGCAACCATATTTATCAATACTGTTCTTTAAACTTCCAAAAAGGCTCTTACCGGTGGCTGAGGTTTTAAACTTAACCACATTGACATCTTTTAAAGCTTCCATAGCTTCTTTTGAAACATCAGCATCATCCATTATGGCGATAAATTTATATTCTTTGGCTTTACCTTTCTCTATCATTTTGTTTGTGATAAAGTCGAAGTTAACGCCTGTAAAGTCGGCGGCTGTGTAGAGTTTTTGCATTTCACTTCCGCCGTAGAATATGGCAAATTCTCCTTTTTGTTTAGCAAAAGGAACTACCTTATCCGCAACTCTGTTTACATCCATATGAGCCTTGGCGGCGGCATAAACTGCCATAGGTTGAGCGCTGAAAGGATTGGCTGTATTTTCTATATCTCTGCCCCACACCCAAATAGCGTTAAGATCTTTACCTCTGACAAAGTTGTTCCACATAACAAATTCCATCTTCTTTTTAGAGAAGTTGGGTTTTCCGAAAGGAATAACGTGGTATTCGCCATCTTGGATAATCTTATTTGGGTCAAAGGAGCGATAGCTGTCAAGATTGATACATTGTTGCCATAAATTATATGCAAACTCTCCGTCGTCATCGGTCCAGTGGTTGACTTGATCCATTCCGTTGGCGGAAAGTATCTCGGATATATTCTCTCTGTCACCACCTAAAACTTCACCAAATCCTATAACTTTTGTGAAAATTATATGGTCTTTGTCATATTTTTCCACTTCTGCTCTATACCATTTCAAAAACTCTTCCGTATTATATTTTGTAAATTTTGACTCGGCAGTCCAAGGATCCTTTGGGTGCTCTCCCATAACCTTAACAAAGCTTTCATAGGAAAAGTCCGGTAGCATGTCATACCAAAATTCGTTTATAAGGTCATAACCTATAAAATTCGGAAAGTCTTTAATGGCGGGGACTAAAGTTGCTATATAATCTGCCATATATTCTCTAAATCCCTCTGACTGAACATTAAAAGGCATAAACACATTAGCTATTCTTCTTGCGGAATTTCTGTCCATATCGGGATACTTTTCAAAAGCTTCACCACCTGCATAGTGTGGAGAAAGCAAAATCGTCACAGCCAAATTGTTCTCTCTTAAGGCTTCAAAATTAGCTTTTGTGCCTCTGATTGCCTCAGGCTCTTTATATGCGTAAGTGGGGAATTCGGGAGCGTAATAGTTAAACCCTAAATCTCTCATTATCTTGAAATCATTGGGGCCGCCCCAACCGTTATAACCCGTCAGAAATACAGGTCTAAGGCCGTCATAGCAAACTCCGTCTATTATTTTAATGTTATTCATGTTAGGGGAAACATATTCAACATAATTCTTTAGATCTTGCTCTATGGCATCCAATCTTGCGATATTCTCATCGGCAATTTTTATTAAATCTTCAAGTTGTGTATATGCTCTGTTAAGATGACCTTCTTGCTCTTCGGATTTATTATAACCTAAGAAAAGGTCAATACAGGTCAAAGCTGAAAGTTCATATTTACAAGTCAAGCCTTTTGCTATTTGAGCGTCTAACTTTTCCTTTAATATATCTCTCTTTTTTTCCGCAGTCTCTCTTAAAGCACTGATCTCTTCATGAGTTTTTTGAGGGAAATACTGCCCTTCACTATATACAAAATTAATGGGACCTATATAGGCAGAATATTTTCCGCCGTTAACCCATTCGGCAGCACCTTCCTGAGTTCCTATAAAAATGCTTTTAACATCTTCAATACCCTTAGCACCATAAGCAAAAGGAGTCATTTCCTTAGGTTTTAAAGAAATACCGTTCCATTGACAGTCATTTATATTAAAATATGGAAAAGATACTACTCTGTTTCCTTTGGAATCCTCAATACCTATATACATTTTAAACTGCCTTAAAACTCCCGGGTGCACATCCTTGTGAGCGTTTGGATAAAATTGAAAATAAATCTGCTCGGGAAGGGGCATATTTATATTATTCTTTACCAAACCCACAACAGAATTTCTGTATTTATCAATGGTAAATTCCCATAAAAGAGAATGTTTCGAATAATATGTAAAGTCACTAACGGATAACTTTCCCTTGGAAATGTAGGTCCAGTCCGCAACCTTAGAGCAGTCGTCTATGGTGACAATATCTCTACCGCTCATAGGATCTGTGTTGTAGTTTACGTTTTGAGCAAATAATCCTCCGCAAATGAGAATTAATGCTAAAATAAACATTACTTTCATTTTAAATCTCCTATAATTTATTCCTTTGTAATGGTCTCATGCCTTATTTTTTTGGTTTTGGCATATTTTTCCCCATATGATCCTTTTACAACTTTTAAAACTATCTTAGAACCGTAAAAAGCTTTATCCCCTATTTCTGTAACAGACTCGGGAATAACAACAGTCTTTAAATGTTTGGCACTTCTAAAAGCACTTCTGCCCACTCTTTCCAAACCTTCGGGAATTGTATAACTGCTATCCTCTCTTCCGGAAGGATAAAACATTAGAACAGATCCGCCATTATGGACGGCTTTTTCATCTTTCTTAAATAATACTCCGTCAATATCTATATATCTGACAGAAACTGAAAATATATCATAATTATCTATGCCTTTAAATAATACTGCTTCTCTCTCAGCTCCGCCTATACGCTCTAATTTAATCTCTTCCGCAGCAAAATCTTGTGGAAAAATCCCTTCACCCTGCAATGGGGCATCACCCGGAATTGACATATTAAATTCTTCATTTGCGGGGACATTTTCCGGCTCACCTATTCTTTGCAAATCATAGGTATAATACCCCCCTTTATAAGCATCATAAAAAGTTATTTCACCGTCTTCATATTGAGTTTGCAAGAAATAGCTCGGTTTCCCGGTATAATTATCCACAACAAAAGCTAAGGGAGGAATCTCTCCGGGAACTCTTTCATATATATAAGAAATCTTATTGTTTTTGTTTTGGTTATCGTAATTTTCACCGCAAACATGATAAGCTTTTATATTGGGATTGTCCAAAAAGGCATCTTCGTCAATATATTTAACATTTGGATCGATTTTTACATACTCCAATTTTTGGTTTTCAGCCACACTCCCCGGATCAAAGGTAACAAAGGGACCTGCCCAAAAATCTGTTATGTTCTTTTTTTTGAAAGCATTTCTTTGAATATTACCGTTTGGATTGGCACAAATTCTCTTATATTTACCTAAATTTTTATCTTCGGTTAAATTTGTAATCCAATTACCTTCTATAACAAAGTTGTCTTCAAAAAGAACATCTTCCTTAGGCAATATGTTTTTATCTTTATCCATAAAGTAATGTATATTATCATAAAAAGGATTTACCAAACAGGAATTTGCCAAACTCTCCTTTAATCTGTCTGAGCTGAATTGAGAAAGTATTCTATATTTCTTTTCCGCCTCTTCTTTTGTCAGATTATCATTTATCTCCTTTTCTTTTTGGTTAAACAAATTAATATCATATCCGCAATCCCTAAACAAATCGATTGTATCAAGCTCTGAAATTGTTGCATATAAACAAAGTGATAATCCCGTTAATATTAAAGCAAAAATCAATAAACAAAACTTTTTCATTATAACACCTATTTCATTCCAAATCCCAAAAAGTCTCGACAACTTTTCGGGAACCCTCAGAAAATAATACCTATTATATTATATCACTTTTTATTACAAAAAAACAATTTCAAAAAAACATATACACAAACCCACGCGTGAAAATATTCACCCTCTTTCTCATCCCAAAAAGTTGAGCTTGCGAAACGACCCAAGGGCTCCCGAAAAGTTTCGCACGGCCCCCCCACGGGAAAATCAAAGATTTTCCTCGTAGCCCCCCTAAAGGGGGTTCATTGATAAAAAAGCGAAAACTTTTTGGGAATGGGTTTTAGGGATTTGGATTGCGGTGGGTGGTCAGGAGTAAAGTTTGCTAAACTGCAAATTTTACGATAGAAGCCTACTAACTTAAACCAACAATCCGGAATTGTGAGGGGTGACATTAATATTTCATTATATAAAAATCTAAAGGTTTTAAAGTAATTTTGGTATAGGTTTCTCCTGTAAGTAAATCCGTAGACTTTCCGGGCAAAACCACAGATATATCTTCCTTATTATAATTACTTAAATAAAAAACTGTTTCTTTATCCTTTTTATAACTGCGACAATCAAGCCCAAATTTTCCCGGTGCAACCAAAGGAGAGACTGAATACTTTTTCTTTGCGGCTGCAATATCATTCCAATATTTTTTCATATCCTGTCCCTTTTTCAACATAACCAACGGGATACCCTTGTTTGCTATAGCTTTTAGAGTTTCCTTAGAAACCTTTGCGTCTTCCAAAATACCAATAAATTTATACTTTGGCAAATTCTTCTCTATGGTTTTCTCTGTGACAAAATCAAAGTTGGCATCGGAAAAAGTCACAGCCTTATACAAATCCCACACATTAGTTCCACCATAGAAAATACCAAAATCCCGGGGAGCTTTTGCGAAGGGCACCACATATTCAGCCACTCTGTTTACATCCATATTTGCCACACCAAGGGCGTGCATACCCCAAGGCTGACAGTGGAACATATTGGCATAATCTTCCACATCCGTGCCCCAACCCCAAACACAGGACACATCCTTTCCTCTCACAACACAGTTCCAAATAGTCCATTTTACAAACTCTTCGGAGCAGTCTGCACCGTCAGCTTCTACCATATTGAGGTGAAATTCACCTTCGGTTATTATCTTATCCTTTGCAAAGGAATTGCTCTTGTCCAGCTCCATTCCTTCCATAAAGAAATCGGCTGCAAAATCCCCCGTTGTGTCCTTTGGCAGTGAATATGACCAGAAGGAATTTCCTGTCAATTCCTCGGACATTTCTTCTCTTGTATAACCGTGAGTTTCCAAGCCGGGACAACACTTAGTCCAAATAGGCCTTGTATCGTCTAATTTCAAGATCTCGTCTCGGAAAAATTTCACAAACTCCATCATATTAAATTCATTATACTTAACCAATCTATCCTGTGGGGTCATATAATCTTGGTTATCTCTTTGATACTTTTCATAAGTAAAATCAGGGAAAGGATAGGAGAAAAGTTCGTTTTCCAAATCGTAGCCCAAGCAACATGGGTTATCTTTAAGGAAAGGAACCACATTCTCCACGTGGTGCTTCACAAGTTTTTTTATACTGTCGCTTGCCACGTTATACATGGAAATATACTGACCTTTTCGGAAACCAAAGGGGTCTAAATCCTTCATTTCCTCATACTGCTCCCCGGAAATATAGTGAGGTGAAAATAAAACCTGGAAAGCCATATTGTTATCTTTTAGGAAATTACTCTTGTTTACGAAATAGGCTCTCTCGTTCAAATCGTCCGTATTCACCATAGGTATCTCAAAGGCTGTCACATTATATCCGTAGTCCTTTTGAATTAGAAAATGAGGATCGTAAACCCAACCCACCATTCCGTTTAAGAAAAGGGGATAGTCTACCGTCTCTCCGTTTATTTCCTTGGGGGCGTAAATCTCACCATCTACGATTTTCATTTTGGACAGGTCGCTTTCCACATAATCTATTCGGCTCTCCGGGTTAGCCTCAATTTGGGATAACTCTTTATCTGTCTTGTTTGCCAGTTCTTCAAGGTAATTTAAAATTTTGTCTGCCCGAAAAAGCCAATTCTTGTCCGCTTCTTTTTTGGCTTCTTCCAAAAATTGGTCAATAATTCTTATGGCGGCAAGTTGATATCTGCAAGGATAACCTTTATCTGAAAGAGTTTTGTGCTTTGCTGTCAAATCATCACAAAAGCCTCGCAAATCACCTATCTTTGCATTTATTTGCTCGAGAGTGGAGTGCTTATAATAGGTGCCTAAGGGATAGGTGAAAGCTATATCGTCAAAATATATAGGTTTTTCGCCATTCTCCCCCAAAGCGGGAACAAAAAAGGAGATTTTGGAAATGTCTTCAATTTTAGGAGCGTCTATGGCAAAGGGGAGAATATCCTCCACCTTGATTTTCACATCGTTCCATTGCATAGGTTTTACATCTTTAAGATAAACAAGACCAAAATTACCTTTCATATCTTCAAAACCTACGATAAATGCAGATTGATGATAAAATGACACGGAAGGGAAAACCCGAAACTGCACATATTCAGGCATGGGAAGAGAAATATTATCTTTAACTATACCCACAGCCTGGTTTCTCGTTCCGTCCAAAACCGGAGTCCATTTGAGTTTATCTTTAAACAGTTGGTCCTTGGAAACCTCAAGCTTATTGTTGCCTAAGAAAGTCCAACCCTCTGTGCTGTTTGAAGTTGCTACCACCACCAAATCACAGTCAACTCTGTTTGATGCAAATGATGACAAAGATAAAAGAATAATGAATAATAAAAGCAAAACTTTTTTCATACAAAACTCCATAAATACAAAAAAAGAGGAGTTTTAACTCCTCTTAAAGGTTAAAGTTATTAGCTTCTTGGATCCCAGTTGGTGTTTGTGTTGTCGTAAGGGCCTTGGCCTACTTTGTAGAACTTGGCGTGACCATCACAGAAGGTGAAGTTGGCACCACCGTTGTGTCTCTTGGTTCCGGATGCCCAACTGTCTCCACCTAATGCTGCATCACCTGTGTTTTGAGCTGCATACATCCAACCACCGTCCAAAACACCTAAGGTTGTGGGAAGTCCCCAGAAAGATTTGTAAATAGGAGCTTCACAACAGAATACCTTGTCGGCTGTGGAAGTGATTTCTGCCAAGGCTATACCTTGCATAAAGTAATCTTCGGTAGCAGTCATATAAGCGTCATCTGCGTATGTTGTAAGTAACATATTTCTTGCATATCCAAGCTGATTCTTATATGAAGGACAGAAATAAAGTCCTCTGTTCTTAACATAGGGGAATATTTCGTCACACCAGCTGGTCCAGTTTCCGCCTCTGTGCCAGAAAATATCGGTGTAGTTATAACCGATACTGGCGGGAGAGTTTTCGTATCCACCTACGGTGCCGTTAAAGGCAGGGGGGATAGTCTCGTCGTAATCGTCTGTGTAGAGCTGCAAAGCAGTTCCTATTTGTTTACAGTTTGACAAGCAGTTGACGGCTCTTGCCTTCTCTCTTGCTTGAGCAAACACAGGGAATAATATGGCTGCCAAAATAGCAATAATTGCTATAACAACCAACAACTCAATTAAGGTAAAACCTTTTTTGATCATTATCTGATCCTCCTAAAATAATATATGGTAAACCTTTTTTCAAGGATAAACCCGAGTAAAACAAACAACTGTTCACGAACAGTTAGGATATAAAAATTTGTAAGAAATTTTATCCTTACAGTTATATTATACCACATTTTATTTTTTTTGTCAAGGGCTAAAAGCCCTAAAAATTTATTTTTTTATATTTTTTTATATTTTTTTGTATTTTTTGCTCAAATCTTTAAAATTTTTCAAAGCCTTGCCGAAGGAATCTTTCTTTTCTATATAATCCTTTTCATTAATTATTTCGCAAGGCACCAAAACTTCCCGCTTTTCCTTGGAATTTCCCTTAATTATTTTGACGCACTCTTCCGCCAGCTTTTCCACATCCTGTTTTATCCAAAAAATATCTATGTTTTTTTCGGATATATCTATTATTCTGCCGAAACTTCCTATTATAACTTTTTCTTTCTCTTTAAAGATTTTTTTATTTGTGTTTATAAGGATGTAGGGTTCAAAAGGGTTGTCTGCCAAAATGCATACTTTCTTTTTGGTTTTAATATCATTTATTATTTCTTTCAGAGTTTCAATATATTTCTTTTCCCCTTCCACATCTCTCTCAACCATATAGACAGAATAGTCCACATCTATCTCTTTCATTGCGTCTTCAAAGCCTTGTTTCTTATCAAAAACTCCTTTGGTATATTTATCCGCAAAAAGACAGATATAAACTTTGTCTACACTCTCTTTCATCACTCGGGTGGCAAGATTATAGGCTATGTTATAGGAATCTATAGAAACAAAATTTGTATTCAAATTCTCCACAGTTCTGTCCAAAATAACCAAATTTGGCAAACAATCGCAAAGCTTTTTCAGGCTTGGTATAACCTCATCTCTGCAAGAAGAGAAAATAATGGCTCCGAAGGGTCTTTTCTCAGGCAAGGATTCGTAAAGTTGAATTTCCAAATCATTGGTTGATTTATAAAAAGAGATTATGGTTTCCAATCCCTTTTCACGAAGGTTTCGGTCAATATCCTCTATAATTTGAGGGAACATATCCGCCTCACCGGTGCCTGTGACCCTCAAGCTGTCACAAATAAAATGGACTTCCGGATAATATCTCACCTTTGGAGCTACAAAAATCCCTTTTCCATGTTTTTTGTAAATAATACCTTCTTTTTCCAAATCCACTAAAGCTCGCTGAACTGTGGTGGAGGAGACACTGTAACGTCTCTCCAATTGCCTTTGACTGGGCAACAGGTCGTGAGGGTTACTGTTATGTATAATATCATAAAGGATATTTTTTATTTCTTCATACTTAGTCATAATACTTAAACTTCCATCCTCCCTTCTTAGCTATGCCAAGCCATCTCCAAAAGCTTCGCTTTAAGGGGACAGGAACTATCTCAGTCCATAAACATAGGGTCTATATCAAAAAACAATCTTTTCTTATAAGGCAAATTTGTGCTTAAAAGGGTTAAAATTCTATCCCTTGCATAGGTCATATCAAAAGCCTTTATAAGCATATTTACCTTGTAAATATTATTTATCTTAGGCACTACGGAAGGCAAAGGGTTATAAATTATCATTTTTCCGGGCTCTTTGTTCATGAAATCCAAATCTTTTTTGAATTTTCCAATAAATTCATTTATATCCTTAAACTTTTCACCTTGGATAGATACCTTTATAAGCCTTATAAAAGGAGGATAATTAAGGGCTTCCCGTCCGCTAATTTCACTTTCAAAAAAACCCACATAATCTTGAGCCTTGGCAAATTGTAATATTTCATTTTGAGGGTTATAAGTTTGAATAACAACTTCTCCCGGAACTTCTCCTCGTCCCGCTCGTCCCGTCACCTGATTAAGCAGTTGAAAAGTTCTCTCACTGCTTCGGAAATCCGGCATATTAAGATCAATATCCGCACTTATGACACCCACAAGAGTGACTCCCGGAAAGTCCAGCCCCTTTGCTATCATTTGTGTGCCAACAAGGACGTCTGCCTCTCTGTTTCTGAAAGCTTTTAATATATCAGCTATGGCACCTTTATTTTGAGTTGTATCTCTGTCCATTCGCAATATTCTCGCCTGTGGGAAAGAATGCTTTACATAATCCTCTACTTTTTGAGTTCCCGTTCCGTAAGCTTTCACATACTTATTATGACACTGAGGACACTCCAAAGGTTTTTTCACCACAAAACCACAGTGATGACATAACAAAGCATCAGTCTTATAATGATATTTCAAACTCACATCACAGTTAGGGCATTTTGCCACCCAACCGCAATCGGGACACATAATATATGTAAAATATGCCCTTCTGTTTTGCAAAAGGATTATCTGTTCCCCTTTTGAAAGCTTTTCTCCTATTTTATTTAACAATAAAGGAGAAAGAATATTCTTGTCCAAACTGACTTTTAAATCAGACATATAAACTGTGGGAAGCTTTCGTCCCGGGACTCTCTCGGGAAGGGTTAAAAGCCTATACTCTCCCTTTCGTGCTTTATAAAAAGACTCCACAGAAGGAGTGGCCGAACCAAATACACAAACTGCACCGTTCTTTTCGGCTCTGTATATTGCCACATCTCGTGTGTTATATTTCGGGGGAGTATCTTGCTTATATCCTCCGTCATGCTCTTCATCAATAACTATAAGACCTATGTCAGTGAGAGGAGCAAAAACAGCACTTCTGGCACCTAAGACTATTTTGGCTTTTCCGTCTCTGATCCTATCCCATTCGTCCAATCGCTCCCCGGCGGAAAGACCTGAGTGAAGAACTGCCACCAACTTTCCGAAACGGGATTTGAAAATATTCATAATCTGATTGGTTAAGGCTATTTCCGGCAAAAGAACAAGAGCGGTTTTACCCTTTCTTATAACCTCTTCAATAAGTTTAATATAAACCTCTGTCTTCCCGGATGCTGTGACACCAAAGAGCAAAAAGGTTTCTCTCTTATTATCATTTATTGAGGATTTTATGGTTTCGTAGGCTTCCTGTTGACCTTGAGTAAATGTAATATTCGAAGGAGCAATATAGGTCCAAGGGGGAATTCTGTCATCTCGAACATCTTCATATTTCAAAACTTTTTTCTCAATTAAGGTGTTGATAACGTTAGAAGTTGAAATTTTATTCTTAATAATATATGTAGTAGGGATATAGTCGGATTTATCTTTAAGAAAATCTATAAGAGCTGTCTGCTTGGGAGTGGGTTTTAGTAGCCCCGCTCCCGTAAGCCCAACGGTTCTCATCATTTTTGGAGATGCTTTAGGTGCCTCAAGCTTGAAACTCTTTACCAAAACCTCTTTTTTAACAAGACTGCGAAGAACTCTCTTTTCACTTTCGTCCAATTTACCAATATAGCCTTTCCCATTTTCTATTCTCTCTATAATCTCTGTTTCTTTTGGGGTTTCAAACTCTTCTCTCTTAGCTATGGTATAAAATTGTTTTACCTTGCTCATAAGCATTGAAGGGATAACCGACAAAATAACCCTTGAAAGAGGACAAAAATAGGTTCTGCTGACAAAATATGCCAAATCAATAAGTTCCGAGGTGAGCTTGTTTCCACCCTCAATTTTCTCATGAATGGGTAATACATCCGTAACTTCGGACTTCTCGGAAATATTAATGACAAACCCGGTCACCAAAGTTGTATTAAAAGGGACTACAACCAAATCCCCTATTTCAAGACTAATACCGTTATCGGAATAATCCAAATAATCAAAACCCGCCCCTGCAAAGGCGGAAGAAGCTACTTTTATAAACATTATATCTCACTAAAAATAAAAACGTGGCGCAAACACCACTCAAATATCATTTTGCTTCGCAAAATTAAAATCGATTTAGCTACGCAAAACTAAGTTTTGCTCCGCTAAATTTTGGTTTTCAGTTTTATATAGATTTTGCTACGCAAAATCATTCTGCTTATGGTCGCAAAACCTTCGTTTTGCAATGCCCACAAACCTAAGTGGTGCGAAGCACCACAATTTTGATTATTGATTATTGATTTTTGACTTTAATTTCCATCCCCCCGTCAGTCCTTCGGACTGCCACCCCCCAACCTTACGGTTAGGGGGACAGAGAGTCAACCATAGCCAACCTTAAAGTTTAAAGCCCGCCCCCTCTTTTTTTGTTATGTTTCTTTTTGGGCAAATACGAAATTAAAGTTTAGATTAACTTTTTACATAACAACTTTTTGGGTGGTGTATTTTTTTCGCCTTCGCAGACAGCGAAAAAAATATACTACCCAAAAAGGTGTTTATAGGTCCTACTCAAGATTTTAGATTTGGCCAAAAAGAAGCATAGGAAAAAAGGGGAGTTAACCACTATAAAAACCTTGTGTAAATAATATTTAATATGTATGTTAAAAACGACTTCGGAGCCCATTCCCAAAAAGTCTTGCTACGCTACGACTTTTCGGGGTCCCTAGGGCAACGAAGTGTAGGGAGGCTTTTAACATATATATTAAATATTATGAAGTTAAAGAGAAATTGTTAGCCCCCCTTGGGGGGCAACGATGAAAAACAAAAAGTTTTTCATCGTAGGGGGTATTATTCTTCTTTCTTTAATATACGCATTCTTCACAGGCTCTTGCAAAAGCCCTTATATTTTCCGGATCTCCGAAGAAGAAGTGGTCACTTGGCACACAAATATATCCCGCATGATCCTTTGTAGCCTCAAAACATTCAAAAACCAACTCTCTTGCCTTTTCGGGAGTGCCCTTTTCAAAGCCTGCATTTTGATCAAAGCCACCCATAAAAAACAGTTTATCCCCCACTCGACGGGAGGCTTCTCTCAAATCACAGTTTCCACCCATGGAAGGAGGGGTCATGGTTTCCAAACCGTCTGCACCGCTTTCCACTACCAAATCCAGTTGGTGCATAACTCCGCCACAGAGATGACAAACCACCTTTAACCCAACATTGTGAAAAGCTTCATTTTGTTTTTGGTCATAGGGCAAACAAAACTCTCTGAAAAATCTTGGACTTATAACTGTATCGGAACCGGCGCCACCGTCGGTTTCCACCATATCGGAAGGTATTCCCTCCCATAGTTTTGTCACCCTTAAAGTTTTTTCTAAAATAGAGTCCAAATAATAGTGTAAAGTTTCCGGTTCATCCATGCCCAGCATAATGGCAGGCTCCGTTCCCATTAATGTGCAAAAGGATTGCCAAGGGGAACCCTGACCCGGGGAGAAGGGATGACTTCGAACAATGCCTCGCTCTCCTACCTGTTTTCTTGCTTCCAAAACGGGAGTGAAATCAACATCTATAGGCACGGGATAAAACTCATTCCAAATTTCAAAGTCTTCTTCTGTCTTAATAAGTTCGGTTATATTCCATGAAGTAAAATCATTCCAAGCACCGGAATCGTAAAGATTTCCCTTTGGAGTTATAATCTCTGTTTCCCAAGTCTTGCTTATCTCGTCTCTCTTTTGATTGACAATCCAATTATCCCAAACGTGATCATCATAAATATATCTTGGACTCACATACAAAACAGGGTCCATATCAAAATATTCATAAGCTTCCAAGTGACTCATACCATTTAAATAAGTCTTTAAATAATATTCCATCCAGCTATGAACTTGACAAGGCATTCTGTCAGGACGCCCATTGTTTAAAGCGCATAAAAATCTTTCTCTTCCTGTCATAATAATCCTTTCAAATTTTACAAAAAAAAGACCTCACCCCCCTTGTGAAGAATATCATAAGCAAGGGTATGGATAGGACAAGCCTATAACTTTAATATGTTGTGGCAACAGATAAAACTTCTGCTCTTTTTGCTATTTCCTCCACAGACAAACCGTCATTATCCAAAATATCTATTTTATACTCTTTACCCGGCATAAGCAAGATAAAGTTTCTCTCCAACCTCACATTTGTATCGGGAACATCTATTTGTGTATAGAATGAGGGGTAATCCGTAGTCACTTTCAAAGTACCGCCACAAGCTTCCACCTTAACAGAAGGCTTTACAAGTTCCATGTGTTTTGCGGGAACGAAGAATGCATGCTTTTCAGCCATATCATCCAATCCACAGCAGAAAAAGAATTTATATTTTTTATCTCCCTTTAAATAATCGGTAAGGTCAATTTCTTTTATCATATTTGCAGATAGAGCAGGGCATGTGCCTACCATATTATCTTCAAAAACCACCACTCCTTTCACATCACACAACTTGTAATGAACATTACCCTTAAAATCATTAAGCGTGTCGTTTACTATATGAAGTTTTACACCGCTTGCGTCTTCTTCAACGGTCAAATCCACAGGCTTGAAAAATTCTCTTGCCATATAGTTGAGAGCTTTCCATCGGAAACCATATTCCACAGATGCCCAGCTGACCACAGGCCAACAGTCGTTAAGTTGCCAATAGGTAGTTCCCATACATCTAAAATCATTTCTGTTTCTTCTGAAATGTTCCACACCATACCTTATGGCGTCAGCTTGAAGAATTTGTGAAATATAAATTAAATTTCTAAAACCCACAGGCATTCTGTAATTTTGTGCTAAATAATACAGAATTGTTTCGTTTCCGCCCCAGGGGAATTTTTGGTGACATTCCATTATTCGGGAATATATATTTCTTTCGTCTTCCCTTGTAAAGGTTTTAATGGTTTCCATACTGGGCATTCCTTGAAAACCAAATTCTGACATAAATCTTGGGAAATATTTTCTGTAATCGGTGAAGGGTTTTCTTCCATGCCATACATCCCAATAGTGAGTATCACCGCTGTCAAAACCGTTGGGATTTACAAATATTTCTTCAGAGTGAGAGGAGGAACGAATATAGTGTCTTTCCGGGTCTAATTTGTTTACTATATTTCTGATTCTCACCTCAAAAAGTTCTTTAAACTCAGCTTTATGAGGCTCATTACCGTTTTCATAATCCGGCCATCCGCCATCATAAAATTGTTCAAGTTCATTGTTTCCGCACCAAAGAACAATTGAAGGGTGATGCCTCAATCTACGAACATTATCACCGGCTTCAAGTTCATATTCTTCGCAAAGTGCGGGATCGTCAAGAGAATAGTGAGCGCAAGCATACATAAAATCTTGCCATACCAAAATACCTTTCTCGTCGCAGAGGTCATAAAACATATCAGCTTCATAAATACCTCCACCCCAAATACGAATACAATTCATATTGGTTTCAAGAACTATATTAAGCAGTTTGTTATAATCATCATAGGTCACTCTTGAGGGGAATTGGTCCATAGGTATATAGTCGGCACCTTTTGCAAAGACCGGAATATCGTTTACACGCAAATAAAAAGTCTTTCCCCACTGATCTTTGTCTTCAACCCACTCTGCTTTTCTGACACCGATTCTCTTTTTAATCTCTTCATCAGCTGTTTTCAGAACAAATGTATAGAGTGGCTGGTCACCGTAACCGGTGGGATACCATTTTTGGGGATTTTCTACTTCAAATGAACTTGTTGCAAAACCACTGCATTCACCTTTAACTGAGCCTAAACTCTTTCCTTGAGGGGATAGAATCTCTATTTCATAACCCACATTTTCATCTATAAACTTATCTGCTATTATTTCAAAATCAAAACGAACTTTATTGTCTGTAATTGTTTGTAAAATATGGAAATCTTCCACTTTCATCTCATTATATGCTTTAAGAGATATGTTTCTCCATATACCTGCTGTGGGAATCTTTGGACCCCAGTCCCAACCCCACTGATACATGGCTTTACGAACTCGCTCAGAACCTTTTATGGAATATTCACCGGGTCCGTGAGCTGTTCCCATATTCGCAATAGGCTCCGAATAAATGGGGGCGGAGGCAAAATATATACTGATTGTGTTATTTCCTTCCTTTAAGACTTCTTTAACATCAAAGGCATAACGACGATGCATATTTTTGGTTTTGGCAATCTCTTTTCCGTTAATAAAAATGGTGGCAAGAGTGTCAAGCCCCTCGCATTCCAACTTAATTTTATTATTTTCCAAAAAAGATTTTTCTATTTGAAAATCTCCGGTATATGTCCAATCCTCATAGCAAACCCACATTTGGGTAAATTCATTATCTCTGTAAAATGGGTCTTCTATAACCTTAGCTTTTAACAAATCTGTATGAACACAACCGGGAACAGAAGCGGTGACACTGATATTTTTATCGTCATTGGACAAGGTCCATAACCCATTTAAATCAACAAAGTTCATTTTTATCTCCATATATTAAATTAAATACACCTAATATTATTATATCATAAATATATTTTTATTTCAAATTACAAATTACAAGTTATTCTATCCCCAAAACCAAGTATAAGGATTCTGTTTTGAATTTGTAATTTAATAAAAAAACCCCTATAATGGGGCTTATAATGTTTTTCTTATTTTTTCATCTTTTATTTCTAAAACAACCAAATAATGCTTATGGTCCTCTCTAAAAAAAACCGCATTTCCTTCAAAAGGGTCTGTTATAAAGGAACAAACCAAGTTCTTTCCTACAATTCCTCTAAACACTCCCAAAACTATATCCTTAGTAGGATATACCTTGTATAAAGTTAAAAGAAACTCTTCCCCCTCATAACCGGGAGCTTGCGGCTTCATAAGAAGTATTTTTTTTTCGTCTTTAAAAACAGTTTCTACTTGAACATCCATTTTACTCTATATCCGAATACAAAAATTCTATTATCACATCAGCCACGATTTTTAAAGACTGCGGTGAACATTTATCAGAAGTATCGTGAGAAGTGTGCCAATATTTATAATCAAAATCTATTATATCAATACAGTCAATCCCTTCTTCTATCAAAGAAATATGATCGTCATATATACCGTATTTTACTTTAGGGATAAAACTATCCCCATAACCTAAACCTTTGGCACAGTCCCACACCTTCTCCACCAATTTAGGAGCGGTTTTATTTGATATCTGTTCTATAAATATATTAAGGTCCTTATCACCTATCATATCCAAAAGAATGCCGAAAGTTACTTTTTTCTTTTCGCAAATATCATTTATGTGTTTGGCAAAATAACGAGAGCCTATATACATACTATCGTCATCTTTTCCATAATCCTCACCGTCAAAGAGAGCTATAATCACTCCCACCTTAGGCTTTTTGGCTTTTAGGACTTTTGCTGTTTCCAACAAAAGAGCGGAAGAAGAGGCACCGTCATTGGCACCGGGACAGGGCTTTTGTCGCAAACCTATGGTTTTTTCCTTATCGGAAAAAGGTCTGTTGTCGTAGTGAGATGCCAAAATAATATATTTATCAGCTTTTGGGTTGATAATACCTATTATATTTTTAAGTTCAAGCTCCTTGCCCTTTACTGTTTCTGTAAAATCCTGTTCAATATATTTATCACAATATGGTTCCAAACTCTCTCTCAAAAACTGTCTGCAAATAGGGGCATCCTCACCACCCGGATAACGATGAACCCATTTTGCCTGTTTTTCAAGAGACTGAAAAGCCAGGTTTTCGTCAAAGGTATAGCTGTTTACGTTGCACCCTGTAAACAAACCAAAAACAATTATTAATATATAAGGTATTATCTTCATTTGTATGTTATTGCACACCGCCGTCTTTTTTAATGCACAATGCAAATATCCATCCCCCCGTCAGTTGCTACGCAACTGCCACCCCCCATTTCCTTCGGAAATAGGGGGACACATTCAACGGCGTCTAAATTTTACAATGCGTCTATAAATTTCATAGCCCGCTAACTTATGTGGTGCGAAGCACCACTTTTATTTTGCATTCTGCATTTAATTGTGCATTGTGCATTGTGCATTATTAAATTTGCCCCCGGCAAATTTAATTCTATCTCTCCGTTGGTGGGGCATAAAAATCGTCACCTGTAGCCATTCTGAAATCAAATTTATAAGGAAGTTTTTCCTCTTCTTCAACTTTGCCTTCGTCGTGAAGTTTTATAAACTCATCCTTCATTTCATCTTTGTATTCCACGCCGGCTTTTAAGGCTCTCTTTCGTGCCATCATTTCAAACCAAACTTCTGAGAGAAGTATCTCTCCCTCTCTGTTGGTGGCAAAGTCATAATCTATATATTTATCTATTGTATCAAAATCATTCTTTTTAAGAGCGTTTTTAATAACATCAAGTTTAATCCTTTCAAATTCAATGAGTGAAGGATCCATACTTGACAAAAGTTCATCCATTTTCTCATATTTCTTGGCATCAAAAAGATCGTGACAGAGCAAATGCAACAATTGTGGGCATAGAGGGTTAAGTTTATATGCTTTCTCCAAAAGTTCAAAATAAAGCTCTTCCTTATCACTCTTTTGAGCTATCACCGCCAAACCGTAAGTTGCCCAGCAATTTTCTTTTAAACTGTTGGAAATCTCAAAATAGGCTTTGGCGTTGGTCATGTTAAATCTTTCCATATAACAAACACCTATATGGAAGTTCACAAACCAATTATTATCTTTTTGTGCTGATTTCTTTAAGAGATCAAACCACTCCTCTTGAATCATATACTCTCCGGGAGCATCAGTCACAGACTTAGGAGCTTTTAAGACTCCGGTTTCAACAAATTCTTTCCAAAGAGCTTGTTTTTCTGTCATATCACTTTCACTGAAAGCAAAGTCGGAAGGGATATAGGAAGGAGTTCCCATAACTTTTGCTCTGTAATTTTCCAAAGCTCCCCAACCTTGACCTGTAAACACAATCCTTCCTTTTTTGGATTTTGTAGCCTTCATTTTTTCATAATAAAAGTCAATAACACTTTCAGGTAGGACTTCATCCACAACCTCACCTGTCATGGTGTAGGCTTTTTTCCAAGAACATGTGACAGCTTCCTTAGGGCCTTCGTAAGCACCGTAAGCCTCAAGCCAATCCCACTCTGTTTCAGCGGGCATGGGGATAGCATGCATTTGAGTATATGCAAGACCGCCTTGAACTTCCAAATATGTGGGAGTATCTTCTGTGGCAAGAAATTCGTTCCAATGGCGACCGCCTATGCCTTCACCCCAAGAGAAGATTTTTCTTCCTATAAGTCTTCTTGTGGATGCGAAAAGGAAACCTCGGCCTTCGGAGTCTAAGTTTACTTCCCATCTTCTTTGGCCTTCGAGAGGCATTCTGTAAAATACATCATAAGAATGGTCCACTGTATCGGGATGAGTTAAATCAAGACCTTTCCAACCCTCTTCTATATTATAAACAACTGTGTTAATGTATCCGGTATCGGCAGGTGCCACCACACGACCATTGGGATAAACGGGACAGGCAATATTGGTCCACCAATAAACGGGGATTTCTTTCTTGTTAGGGTTTATTATTCTAACATAATTGTAGAGATAGGGAGAGTCATCGGGAAGACAAAAATCATAATGATAGGATACAAGCTTTATTCTGTCCCAAGTGAATATACGAACCACCTTTCCAAATTTTGTGTTTAAGATTACACAATGTAAAGGCTCACAGGTTTGATAGTGGTGTCCTATTTGACCGAAGTTATATTCTATACCACCGCTGGTCCATGCGTTTCTTATAGCCAAGTTTCCCGGCTGAAAAACAGGGTTTTGAACAAGTAGTTCTCTCTTACCTTTCTTGTCATATATGGAAACCATCTTTCCACCCATACCGGGCACAAGAGTGGCTTTAATATAATCATTTTCCAACACCACGGCAAACCAAGATTTTTCTTTTTTCTCTCTGGTGTAGTTATCTTGCATTCTGTAGGGCAGATATCTTTGACCGCAATTCCAGCCGTAACCTATTCTGTCATACCCTTCCGGGATAAAATTCTTCTCCGGCTTAAAATCCTTGTTAGAGACCATGTCTCTAAAAAAGGGAAGGGGATTTTCCTCACCCATCTCAGCTGAGGGAATAACATAATCATCAATATAAACTTTTGGCATTTAAAACATCCTATTATTATTTTCACACACAGTTTTTACATTATTATTATAACACAAAACGCTTTTAATATCAAATTACAAGTTATTCTGTCAGCAAAAAACCAAGTTATTTGATTCACCCTCCTTAAACTAAAATTTGCATAGAATTGCAAATTTACGATATTTGGGGTCCCCAAAAGTTGAATTTATGAAACTTTTAGGGGTAAAATAGAAGCCTAATGATTTGCGTAGCAAATCTATAAAAAAACATCCATATTTTGCGAAGCAAAATCAAAGGGTTAGCAACTACTATAACTCTGTTGCCTCTTCAGTTACGGGAAGCGGTAGTGTAGGAGCACCACCCTTCCCCCCCTATGGGGGTAAAGCCCTGTAGATAAGCCTAAGCCGGGAGGCATATAGCCCATTCTCCAAAAAAGTTTTCAACTTTTTGGAGCCTCTTGGGCTCCCACCCGCCCTGCCGGAGGGGGTAGCCCCAAAATCGGTCCCCCGACCCACCGGGTATTTTTTCCCAAAAAGTCTTGCGACTTTTCGGGAACCCTTTTAAGACCCACCCACCCGGGTGTCATTTTGGTGTTTTGCTTTGCAAAACAGTCAAAATGGAGTGGGGGTAGGGGAATTCGCAAATCCCTAGGGCCCCCTAAAAAGTTGAGCGATAAGCGAAACTTTTTTGGGAATGGGAAAACAAGGATTTTGCGATTATAAGAAGAAAAATGATTTGCGTAGCAAATCTATAAAAAA
>JAFSVJ010000073.1 GCA_017445025.1 Abditibacteriota bacterium
AAAGTCGTAAGACTTTTTGGGAAATAATGCCCTATGGGGATGGGGGCCCTATTTTGGGGCTACCCCCCTCCGGCAGGGCGGGTGGGAGCCCAAGAGGCTCCAAAAAGTTGAAAACTTTTTTGGAGAATGGGCTATATGTCGTCTTGCTTGAGCGTTTCAACATGGCTTTACCCCCATAGGGGGGCAACGATGAAAAATCAAGGATTTTTCATCGTGGGGGGATTAACTCTTCATTATTACATCAATGGTTTTTTCGTTAACATATAAAACAAATCCCGGAGGGGAACCCTTAGGTTTTCTCACATATCTTTTAAAAGTCCAATCTACCGGCACCATAGAAGAATGCTTTGCCTCAGAATTTCCGGCAGCTATCTTAGCTGCATATAAAAGAGTAGAATGAGGCACATTATTACAAGTTTTCACTGTAGTTTTTATAATAACATGAGCCCCTGTAATCTGTCTTGCGTGAAGCCATATATCATTGGGACGAGCAAGTTTTGTAGTGAGATGATCGTTGGCTGTGGCAGATTCTCCATATAATATTTCAAAACCATCAGGAGATGTGGTTTTAGATATTCTAAATCCACCAAAAAGTTTTCTATCCTCTTCTTTTTGGATTTTTTCTGTTTTGAGAAGACCTTTTGCTTTTAAATCCTCGCTTAATTCTCGCAAATTTTGAGTGCGAGTCTCTTTTTGAACCCGAAATTTTGCCTCTTCCAATACTTGGACAGTCGGAATAAGAGCATTAATCCTTTCGAGAGCAAGTCGACCGGCTTCCTTTTGCTTTTTGTGCTTTTTAAAATATCTTTCCGTATTTTCCGCAGGGGTTAATTTTTCATCCAAAACAACATCTATTGTAGGCATATTGGGATCGTAATAGTCCACAAGAGAAACTTTTTTGTCCCCTTTCTTAAATAGGTGCATAGATGCCTTTAAAAGTTCCCCTATGTGGAGATTTTTCTCGCTTGAGGCTCTGTCAATGGATGTATTACAATCCTTTATAACCTTCTTTCTGTAAACAAGGGAATTATTTATTTGAGACAAGAGGTTGGCTTTGGTGCTTTGGAAAATCTCCTCGTTAATTATACTTCGGGATGTTATGTCGCAAAGTTCGTTAAGAGATGTTTTCTCTATCTGCCTTTCCGGCGGAATGGATTTTAGAAAAATAGGGTAAACGCTGTATGCTTTTCCCTCCTTATCCAAAATCAAATTTGCAATATATTTTTTGTTATTATAAATGTCACGAAGGTAGAGAATTTTGTTAAATCCACCCTGAGAGTCTTTAACATCGGTTTCATAAAAGAGCTCGTTGGCAAGGTAGGGGGAGATGCCTGTAAAATTGTTGATAAATTCTTTTATTTGCTCATCTTTATCCGTAGATTTAATATTATCTATAACACTTTTATACAAAGTTTCGGAGCACTCCATAGGGTTAATACGTTCCACATTTGGAGGCAAGACATATTCTTTACCTATTAAAATCTGACGAACACTGCTCATAGTGGGGCCTACACTCTTTATGGCTCCCAAAATTTTGTGGTTTTGATCGGTTAAAATAAGGTTTGAATGCTTACCCATTATCTCACAATAAAGAAAATAATTGTCTCCTTCCAAAATGTTAAAGGTGAATTTAACGATTCTGTCAAAACCTATTTGCTCAATGTTTTCGAGAAAGGCACCTTCCAAATATTTTCGCATAATCATACAAAAATCAGGGGCTTTTGGAAGGGATTTTGCTTTTGTATTTGTGAGATAAAATCTTGGAAACTTTGGATTTAGACTAAAAAACAAGCAATGAGAAGTGCCCAAAGAATGAATATCAATAAAGATTTCATCACTTTGGGTCTGTTTGATTTTTTGGACCACCCCACCACTGATGAGAGGTGTCATTTCGCTTAAAATCCCGGACAGGAGAAGATTGTCAAAAATCATGATTTATTATAAACCGATTATTTATTTAGATAGGGTTCAAAGATTTTCCAACGATAAACGTCATATTTTCCCGAAGAGTTCTCTCTCTCATAGCTAAAACAACCGGATGTGGGAGTGGATGTAACCCATATTTCTTCTTTTGGCTGTTTTAGGGATTTATATTTTATAAAAACAGAAAAATAGCCGTCTTTATAAATAAGGTCTCCTTGTCTATAGTATAAAACTTTTTGTTTATCAATACATATAAACATTTTTTCATTGTGAAGGTCTTTTATAGTAAAGTTATGCCACCAATATTTTAGAGAGTTTCTAAAGAGATAACTGTCTTTTTGTTTAATTGAGGCTTTGAGAAGGGTTTGCCACAGGGGGGAAGACACGATACCTCTGTCATCGATTTTTTCGGAAAGGGCAAAGCCTTGTTTATAGGTTGAACCCTTATATCTTAATACATTTTGGGTATAATGGCCGGTGAGATTATATTTTTTGTCTTGGCTTTCGTTAAAAAACAAAATTAAAAACAAACCCATAAATAAGCCCAAAATAAGAAAGAACAGAACAGGTTTTCGTTTGACTTCGTTTGCAATATATATAATGGCTGTGACAAAAAAACATAATAAAGAAAATACAATCAAGCTCTTTACAAACAAATTTGTGGGCAAAAAGTGCTCACATATACTTGTAATCGTGAATATTAGCAAAATCACCACAGATGAATATGCATAAAATGATAAAGTTATTTTTTTATTAAATATTCTCATAATTAAAGTTCTTTTTATATTTTGGTTGTTGGTTTAGATAATTAAATAAAAATGCAAAATGCAGAATGCATAATTAAATGCACAATGCACAATGCACAATGTACAATTATAATGCAAAATGCACAATATAACCCCCTCCTTCCAAATCCCGAAAAGTTTCGTACGGCCCCCCCACGGGAAAATCGAAGATTTTCCTCGTAGCCCCCCTAAAGGGGGTTCATTGATAGAAAAGCGAAACTTTTTGGGAATGGGGTTAGGGGGACAGACTTTCCGGGAACCCCTTGGTGAGGGGGGGGAGATGGTCGGGTTCACTTTACCTCGCACTCTATTCTGACAATTAAATTTTGATAAGGTTTTATCTTAAAGGAATATTTGGTTTTATCCTTCTTATCCGGTTCAAGCAGAGTATCCCCTATATAAACTTTATCCTTTTTACCGGGAGAGAAAACATCTACATCGCTCTCTTTTCCCTTGGTTTCAAAGATAAAAACATATTCCTCATTATTAAATTTTCTGATAAAGGAAGGAAGTCCGCCAAAAGCCAAACTCTTAGGATCATCATTAGACAGAATTATATCTTTATATTGAGAGAGAAAACTCAAATATGGTTTGATTTTCTCAAAACTATCTTTTGAATTTATCATAAATATAAATCCCGTTTGAGTCTGTGCCAAGGTCTCCCAAAAAGTTTCCTTTGAAGCATTGTCTACATCAATTAAATTAATCAAAGGATAGTAAAAACCGTAATCCTTAAAAAATGATTTTATTTCATCATAGGCATTTGTTTGAAAATCAAAGCCTATAAAATCGCTGACAGAAACAGAAAAAGGAGCAAAGGTAGGATCTCTCAAAATGAACAGAGTCGGAGCATCTTCCCTTTTAAGAGCTTTTAATTCCTCATAGGAGGAAGGATTCTCAATATAATTCAAAATAATATCTTTTCCTATTTGGAAAAAACCTTCTGTAGGGGCTGTATTTACACCTAAAACTCTCGCTTCTCCCAAATCCACATTTTCAAGGTTTCCCGTCAATCCAATAAGCAAAAAAGGCTCTCTGTCCTTTATCAATCTTCCGTTTTGATCGCAATAAAATGAGGGCATGGTGTCAGTAAAAACCAGGGGAGCTTCATAGGTTGCCAAAACCTCTTCTCCGTGTTTGGTTTCCGTTTTAAAAATATAATTTCCCACAGGAAAAGGGGGGACTTTAAAACTAACATAGCCTTTGGGATATGTGACTTTTTCTGTTTGAGTGAAAAGGACACCGGTTTCGTTAGAGATATATGAATTTAATACAACAGAATTGTCATCAAGACCTTTCTCTTCGTGGTTGGAATAGTATCTGAATGTTATATTTGCCATATCCTTGGTTAAATTTCCTCTGTAAAAAGGAGTTATGAAATGACCGTATAACATAGGCTCCGGAATGGTTGTTATATCAATTTTGGAAACAGTGAAAGGGGCTCCACTTTTTAAATTAATGGTTAAGAAAGTTTTATCAAACCTGTCGGGAGTGGTGAGATAATTGTTTCCTGTAAGAGAGCTGTCTCCGGCATCTATGGTGACCGTATTGGAATATTGACCTACGTATGCATATTTATACATTAATTTAACATTTGCGGTAGCTTCCACACTTTGCCCTGAAAGAGATATTTGAATATTATAAACTCTGTCTCTCAAAAGGTTCAACTCTGTGGAGATTTCCCCTTCTCCGGAGAAATTTATACCTCCCTCAATTTTGTCACCTGTGGTGTTTACGGTATCAAGAGGAAGAGTTATGGTGCCTTGACCTATGGCAAAGCAAGAGGTCGAGATTAAAATCAATAATAAAATAAGTATGTTTTTCATAAATTTTTATTTTTTTGTTATTTTTAGTATAATATATATGTAAGAAAATGAAAAATGCAAAATGCAAAATTAAATGAAAAATGAATAATATACCCCCCTATAATCCCGGGTGGGTGGGAGAAAGCCTAAGGGTTCGCGAAAAGCCCTACTTGTGAAACTTTTTGGGAAATGGCTTAAAGGGGGGAATTGGTGACGTCTAAATTTTATAGAGCGTCTACAAGATTTAGAGCCCGCCAACTTTAGTGGGACGCAGTCCCACAATTATTTTGCATTGTGCATTAAATTCCATCCCCCCGTCAGTCCTTACGGACTGCCACCCCCCATTTTTCTTGCGAAAAATAGGGGGACACATTTACCGGCGTCTTAAATTTTATAGAGCTACTTAGAAACTTAGAGCCCGCCAACCATAGTGGGACGCAGTCCCACAATTATTGTGCATTATGCATTGTGCATTGTGCATTGAAAAAGTTTATCTACCACTTAAATTATATCACATTATAAGAAATTTTAAAAATTATTGGGGTTTTATATGAAAAAAACATGTTTTTTAATTATTCTCTTATGTTTGTCTTCCATTCTTTTCTCTCAATCCTATATAACAGAAGATATGAAAGCAGAAATTATGCCGGTAAGTGAAATATCTCCGGGCATGACAGGTTACGGACTTACGGTTTTCCACGATACCACCATAGAAAAATTTAATTTTAAGGTTATAGGTATCATTAAAGAGGGAAACAGAGGAAGAGACTTAATATATGTAGAATTAGATCACCCTCGTATCAACAAATCAGATACAGGTGTTATTCAAGGTATGAGCGGTTCTCCCTGTTATATAAACGATAAACTTGTGGGTGCAGTTGCCTACGGTTGGGGTTTTTCAAAAGAAAATGTATGTATGCTTACTCCCATTATGGATATGTTTGAAACCTTTGACCCTAAGGCTTACAGAAACACAGAAGCAACAGCTTCCGTAAAATCCGAAAACACCCTGGCAATTCCTCTCTCCGTAAGCGGACTTACTCCCGCCACGGAAAGGATAATAAAAAAACGATTTAAAGAGAAAGGCTTTGCGGTCTACTCCGGGGGCGGAAAAGGTGTAAGCGAAATCAATATGCCCGGAGCTGATAAAGCCGAATTAGAGCCCGGTGCCGCCATAGGTGCCGTTTTAATGGACGGAGACATAACCGCAGTGGGCACGGGAACCGTCACCTACGTCAAGGGAGACAAGCTTTTGGCCTTCGGTCACCCCATGAACGAAATAGGCTACACGGATATTCCCATGTGCACAGCCTATATCCTGGACGTGTTCTCTTCCTATGAGGTTTCCAGAAAGATTTCCAACCCCCTTGATGTAAAGGGTGTGGTTTATATGGACTCATCCTTTGCCATAGCCGGTGAGAAGGGCAAAGAGGCAAAAATGTCCCCCATTCACGTTCACATAAAAGACACCACCACAGGCAAAGAAGAAAACCTTAACTGTCGTATTCCTTCTCAATCCGTGTATTTCTATGACATGGCTCCTTTGGTTGTAATGGAAGGATATAACCGTTGTCGTGTGGAGCAGGCTCCCACCTACGGTAAATTTACATATAGTATCGAACTGGAAAGCGGATCAAAATATTCTTTTACCAATTACTACACAAACCAAAACTCCATTTTGTTTGATGTTTTTGAACAGTTTTACAGGTTAATGGATAAACTCAACTCCTCCAAATACGGAATTCAGAAAATCAAATCCATAGATGTGGAAGGGGAAATTTGTGACGGAAACAAAGAAGCCTATATTGAGAGAGTTTACCTAAACAAAAACACTTTTAAACCCGGGGAAGAAATTCAAATCGGCATAGTTATGAGAAAATATGCTGACAAAGACACATTTACGGAGTTTAAAACCGTTAAAATACCCGAAGAAGCCGAGCCGGGGAGATTGGCAGTGTTAATCTACGGAGGCTCTCTCTCCGAAAGTATTTCTCTTGCCGCCAAAGAAGGTCAAGGTAACAGAGTAATGTCCCTCTTTGCTGACAGAGATAATACCACATCCTTTGACCAGTATTTTAAGAATTATCTTAAATTTGAGAAAAACAACGAGCTGGTTATATCTCTAATCCACGAAAAAGGCACCACCTTAGTGGCAAGCGGAGAAAAATTAACGGACCTGCCGGAATATATGAAAATGTTATTCTCCAACACCAATAATTCTGTTATAACCGGTGAGCCTGTAGAATACAAATCCGTATTTAAAGAGGACATAATCCCCATGGGTCTTGCCACTCTGTCCATTCCTATTGAGCAAGAAATAAAAGCTTCCGTATTGGACAACAGTGCCAAACCTTTAATAAATATTTTGAACCCACAAGAAATCAAAAAGGCTTTCTCAAACAAAAACGAATGGGATGTATCCCCTCAAAAGCCTCTTCCCTCCTTGGTTTCTCTCATAGACGAATTAGACGAGGCTTTAAAAGTCACAGCCAAGGATGTTTCCGAAAACAACATTCCCACAACTCTTCCCGCAGAAGGTGCTGAAAATGCAACCCAAGAAACCAAAACCGAAGGAAAAAAGGAAGAAGCCAAAACACCTGCCCCTCCCGCCAAAATCAAAACCAGTATAAAGCAACCCTTGTTGCTTGAATATAAAGAAATTAAAGATTTCAACTCAGGTATGTATAAAAACTGCAACTATGGCAACGATCAAGTTCTGCCTACTGTGGAGTTTTTGAAAAATGTCTCCTTAGACGAACAACTTGCCACCACTATAACCAAAACCAAACGAGGCTATGTTGTAGGTTGCGGTCTAAAAAGCGGAATAGTTTTCTTTGACAAAGAAAAACCCGGTAACCTAATCCCCCTTGAAGGTTTGTGGGTGTCTTCAATATGTGAAGTGGGAGATGACATATTTGTGGCAGTTAACCCGGACTCTATGGTTTACAAAGTAAAAGGGGCCACTTGCGAAAAAATACCCACCGGTTTCAAACACAAATATATTTCAACCATGATGCCTTTAGGGGACAATATTTTAATGGGTTTTTCCGACAGCGACGAGATTCTCCTTTTAGACAAAAATTTAAAAGTTTTAAAGAAAACCAATCACAAATCAGTTTTCACCACATGTTTTGCCAAATACAAAGATAAAATCTATGTAGGCACCAAAAACAAAATCATCTCTCTTGACAGTGACCTAAATGTTCAAACTCTTGTGAACAACCCCGGGGGAGTTATTACCACCCTGTCTGTAAATTCAAAAGGTGAGATTTACGCCTTTATAGCTACCAAAAACATTATAATCAAGAAAGATGATACAGGTATAAACAAAGTGGTTCCTAAGTGTGGTGAAATGTTTGCTTCATATATAGACAACACAGACACAGCATATTTTGTGGGAAGAGATGTTATAACAAAAATCTACGAAAACGGAGACTATGTTTCAGACAAATATACAGATGTGGCTGCACAATTTTCAGCCATTATCCCCATAGGTAACGGAGAAGCTTATATCACAAGCACCAACCCGGGTAATATATTTAAAATCGCTCTTCATCCAAAAGAATGCGTTTATACATCTGCAAACCTTGATTTAGGTGAAACAGCAAAATTAAAAGACATTGTTATCCCCATGAATTGCGAAGAAATATTGGTAGGTAGCACATTAAAGGATGCCAAACCGTTCGGAGGGGTGGATAAGATTAAAGATTTTAAAATCTTTGTAAAATTTAACGAAAATTATCAAGGTAAATTTAACAAAATCACTCTTAAATACTTTATGCCCAACAGACCTCCCCAAGTGAAAGTTGCGGGAGTAAACACAAATGATGTGATTAAAGGTAAGAAAAAATTAGAATTTACCATAACAGACCTTGATAAAGACAATTATACAGTTAAAGTTTTTGCAAGAGGAAACGGTGAAGATTACAAACAACTTTATCCCTCTGATACACAAAAAGAAGAAAAAGACAAAGAACCTATAAAATCTTTTGAAATTGATACAACTACCTTGGCAGACGGTTTTTATGATTTTAAAGTGGAAGCTAATGACAGCTTGTCCAATCCCGGCAACGGAAAGGTAGGAGTTTGGGAAGTAAAATCTGTTCAGATTAAAAACACAGCTCCAACCATAAGTGCGGATAATTTGGATATTAAGGTCAAAGAAGGGGAAACTGTTGTTATTACAGGTAAAGCTTCAGGCAGAGATCTCTTAGGTGTTGAATATTCCCTTGGTGGACCTTATAAACAAGTTTCCTTAAATTTCGGCACATTTACCATTGAATTAAAAGACCTTCCAAAAGGTGAAAATAAAGTTTACGTCAGAGCAGTTGACGAAGAAGAAAACTATGGAACAATAGAAGTTAAAGTGATAGTGGAATAATATGGAATTTGATGATTTTGATATAGAAATAGAAGATCCGCCAGAATATGTGGATAAAGACCTTTCCTTAACTGTCGATAAAGAGATTTTAAATTCAATTATGGATTATGCCAAGGGGGATTTAAACCACGAACGAGGTGGGGTTCTCCTTGGCACTCTTGAGGAAACAGAAAATAAATATAATGTCACAGTGACAGATATGCTTATAGCAAAACATACCATAAACAGATCTGCCAGTTTGACATTTACCCACGAAACTTGGCTTGATATTGATAAAGAAATAGAAGAAAATTACCCTGACAAAATTATTGTGGGTTGGTTTCACTCACACCCGGGTTATGGTGTGTTTCTTTCCGGTATGGATATGTTTATAGAAAATAATTTTTTTAATATGCCATATCAAATAGCTTATGTGGTGGACCCCACAACCGGTGACACGGGATTTTTTGGCTGGAAAGATGAGGGAGTGATAGAAATGGTAAAAGATGTAATGTATGTAGAAGTGTAAAGTAATCTTTTACGAAAAAAGGAACGTTAAATGTGTCCCCCTAAGCCGTAGGCTTGGGGGGTGGCAGTTGCGTAAGCAACTGACGGGGGGACTTAGTGATTTTTGAAAAAAATCACATTTTGCGAAGCAAAATTTTAAGCTTTTTAAATTGAGGTGAATAATGGATAGAATTTGGGCTACTTGGAGAATGGCTTACATTTCAGATAAAAAACACAAATATGAAGGCTGTATTTTTTGTGATTTTCCAAAGGCTGAGAAAGACCAAGAATATAAGATTTTATATAGGGGAAAGTTAGCATATATAATTATGAACGCTTATCCTTACAGCAACGGTCACTTAATGGTAATACCTTACAGACATACAAATGATTTTACCTCTTTATCAAACGAAGAAGCCAAAGAGATAATGGCACTGGGGCAACTAGCCATAAAAGCTTTGAAAAAAGCCTATAATCCCGATGGTTTTAATGTAGGTTGGAACTTGGGTGAAGTGGCAGGTGCGGGAATAGCACAACACATTCACATGCATGTGGTGCCACGTTGGAACGGTGACACAAACTTTATGCCGGTCATAGGAGATGTGCGAGTAATCCCGGAAGATTTGGCTGTGGGATATAATAAAATTAAGAAAGCAATAGAAGAAATAGAGCAAAATGAATAATATACCCCCCACGATGAAAAATCTCTGATTTTTCATCGTTGCCGGGTGGGTGGGAAACCCAAGGGTTCCCAAAAAGTCGTAAGACTTTTTGGGAATGGGCTTCGAAGTCGTTTTTAACATACATATTAAATATTATTTACATAGGTTTATGATAAAGTAATTGTGATATTTTGCAGTGGTTATTTCCCTTTTTTCCTATGGTTTTTTTGAGCAAATCCAAAACCTTGAGATTTAATTATAAACAGCTTTTTGGGTAGTATCTTTTTTTCACTGTCTGCGAATTTCATTCCCAAAAAGTTTCATAAATTCAACTTTTTGGGAGCCCTTGAAATATGAAAAAAACACACCACTCAAAAAGCTGTTATGCTATAGATCTATCTAAATTTAAATTTTGTCTTTGCCCAAAAAGAACCATAACAAAAAAAGAAACTTCACCCTCCTTGAAGTAAAAATTGCATCCTGACCTGCCACTGTTTTTTTGGTCAAATTTTTTATTTTTTTATTTTTTTAATTCGGCGAAGCCGAATAAAATTTTTAGTCTTTTTTCCTCTGTGTTTTATCTCAATTTTCTAAGAAAATTTTCAATAAAACGCAGAGGAA
>JAFSVJ010000074.1 GCA_017445025.1 Abditibacteriota bacterium
ACCTGTCCACCATGTCCGGTTTCCAACAGCGGATAGGCTTAAAAGCAAAGCCCCCATAATCACAAGAAAATAATTATTTTTAATAAAATTTAACATATTCATAAAAAATGCAAAATGCAAAAAGTAAAAATAGTTTCAAATTTGCGATGCAATTTTCAGTTCAATTCTCAGGGTTCCCTAAAAGTGGAATTTACGACACTTTTTGGGATGAGAAAGAGAATGAAATCAATCAACCATAGTATAAGCCCTATGTAAATAATATTTAATATATATGTTAAAAACAACTTCGAAACAAAGTGGAGGGAGGCTTTTAACATATATATTAAATATTATGGAGATAAAGGGTAAACCCATTTGCCCCCTAAGGGGGCAACGATGAGAAATCTATTGATTTTTCATCGTGGGGGGGATTAAATATTATGTTTATTTTTTCTCGGCTCCTTTATAAACCTCTTGCTCAGCTCTGTCCATCATCAAATCATAATTATCCCCAAAATCTTCTTCGTCTTTTAAGGCACTACCCATTTCCTTCATAGCCTTAGTGACACTTTTTGGGTCATCCATATTCACACCATGAAAGTTCTCTTCCATTTCAGCCATAATATCTTCTTGGCTTCGTTTGGAACGAAAACCGGTTATTAATTGTTCTAAATTCTCTGAACCACACTTAGGGCATACAGGAGCGTTGCTGTCTGCTACCATTCCCACCAGTTTTTCAAACTTGGTTTTACACTCTTTACATCTAAATCTATATATAGGCATTTTATAATCCTTTATATACCAAAATTCTTTAAAATAAATTAATTAAGGTCAATTTAAAACTCTATGGCCTGGGATATTTTGGGGTCAAGACCTTCATAATTGTCGGCAAAGGCTCGTCTCTCTCCTCTGATTTGAGATATAAGCAAATCTATTTTACCTTGGTCGTAATAATTGTAAAGGTCATATTTATTAATATTCATACCCTCTATGTATTCCGGGACTTTTATAAGCCAGTTTTTATCGTCTTTCCAAGTAATATTTTGTTTAACTAAGGCTCTGATTACTCGGCTAATTTCGGGAATGGAAACTCTGGTCACTTTTTTAAGCATTTTTCTGGTGCCGTCAATGGAGGTATCCACCAATTCACCCACACCGCCGTTATTTATCATATAACAATCAATTTTCTTATCAAAACTCTTTAAAAGCTCATAAAATTTATTAACATCTTCAACATTATTTCCCACCCCATAGGGCATGGAAGCTAAGGAATTTTTTCCGTCACATCTGCCAAACTCACTTGCCATAGCATCAAAAGGCTCACATAGAATATAACAAGCCGCCGCCTCTTCCTTTGTCAGTTTTGAAACAATGGGAATGCAGGTATAATTTTTAGCCATAAATATAAATATAAGACGAGAGAGTTCATCAATCTTTGGCAGATCTTCCGAGCTTATACTATAGTTCTTTAAAATGTCTTTTGGAATAACAGCGTGAGAGTTCCCTGTAATGGTTTTATTCTCAAAATAAACATTTCCCTTATAGTCCACCAAGACATTTTCCATAATAACACCGGACATTTTTGCACTGTGATACAATAGGGGCTGATTTGCACCGGAAAGGGAATCGCATCTAATATAAAAACCTCTCTCAGAGCCGTATAATTCGCCTTGTGAAGTAAGAAAAATCAAATCATCTTCAATAATTTCAACTTTTTCTCCTTTAGATGTAAAACCGTGATCGTGAAGGGCATGAGTGGTTTTACCTGTAGAAGATATACCAAAAATAATAACCCCGGTTTTGTGAGAAACATCATCCTTTCGTGTTGTAATCATTTTTGCAGCGGCATGAAGAGGAAGTAAACCTCTCTCTTTGGCTTTAAATATACCAAGCCTTAAAAAAGCATTTCTAATCTCTTCATAATAGTCTGATCCGAGAATAAAGGTAAGGCCTCGCTCAGGCAAAACCAATACTTGACGGTCCTTTTCATTCCATTCGGGAATACAAATAACTTTGAGATTATCCTTCTCCGCTCCGTTTAGAGGATATGCCATGGCGTTAAACATACAAGCAAGGTGTGAAGCTTCCTTTTTATAATAAGAAAGATAGAGATCGCAAGCAAGGCTAAACTCTCTGTTATCCCCTTCCCTTCCTTGGCATTTTAAAAGAGGACATTTTCGCAAATACTCAAAAACCTTTTCAAGGGTGGACTTTGCATTATCAAAAATATCTTTTTTCTTTTGAGTATAGTTCTCCGTAAGTTTTTTGTCAGAAGATACAATTACGGTTTGAGCTGTGGCAAGGGATTTCACATTGGATGTAAAGTTTACATTATCAAAAATGGTCCTTTGACCAAAAGACAGCTCAATATCCGCAAAATCTTCTTCGTCCGCATAGAGCAAATTGGGAAGAGTATCCAGTATTTTTATTTCTTCTTCAACATATTTAAAAAGATTTGTCATAACAATTATATTATACCACTTTTTTAAAATAAATCACAAATTTGTGATTTAAGTTGATTTGTGGTATAATAATATTAGGTGTATTTAAATGAAAAAAGATAATAAAGACAAAAAGCCTAAGGATTTGTATATTAAAAACCGGTCCGTTAGGCATGATTATAATTTTCAAAACAACGATATTTACGAAGCCGGTATCGCTTTAGAAGGATATGAAATAAAGTCCATAATGCTAACTCACACTTCTCTTTCCGGTGCCTATTGCAAAATCACAGATAAAAATGAGATATTTATAGTTGGTATGTTTGTTAAGAGATATGAAAACGGTTCCGTCACAGATTCCCTTAACGAATACAGAGACAGAAAACTTCTTCTAAACAAAAGTGAAATAAAAAAAATAGCAAAGCAAGTGAGAGAGAAAGGTTGGACCATAGTCCCTGTAAACATTCACCTCTCACAAGGCGGAAAAACCATTGACAAAAACGGTATAGAAGTCAGAAAAAAGAAAAATATCATTAAACTTGACATAGCTGTTGCTCAAGGTGCCAAATCCTTTGATAAAAGAGAAAATATCAAAAACAGAGACAACGACCGAGAGCAAAGGGCCAGTTTAAAGAGAAACAAATAGAGGATATTATGATTAAAGTAGCTGTTTTGGGAGCCTGCGGTCGTATGGGCTCAGAAGTTTGTAAAACCGTCCTTACAAATGAGGATTTAACTCTTGTAGGGGCTTGTGATATAGTAAATGTAGGCACAAAAATAGGAGATGTGGTCATAACCGACGATTATAAAAAAATGGTATCCGAAGGATGCCCGGACGTGGTAGTAGATTTTTCCAAACCATTCTCCTGTGAAAAAAGCGAATATTTTTTAGAAAAAGGCATACGCCCGGTTATTGGCACCACGGGACAAACCCCTGAGGAGCTTGAAACACTCAAAGGTCTTTGTGATAAATACAAAACTTCCGCTATGGTTATTCCTAACTTTACCATAGGTGCCGTGCTTATGATGAAACTCTCACAAGAAGTTGCCAAATATATGCCAAACTGTGAAATAATAGAACTTCACCACAACCAAAAGATAGACAGTCCCTCCGGAACAGCTGTCCGCACTGCCAAAATGATTAAAGATGTTTATGATAAAGAAAATATAGAAGTAATAAAAGCAAAAGGCAACCCGGATGACCCGGCACGAGGCTATCATGAAGTAGGCGATATTCATATTCATTCCGTTCGTCTCCCCGGATATGTGGCACATCAAGAAGTTATTTTTGGTGGTCCCGGCCAAACACTAACCATAAGACACGACTCCATAGACCGTTCCTCATACATGCCGGGGGTGGTAATGTGTATTCGTGCATCCATGGAAAGATGCGACTTTATATATGGATTAGATAAATTGTTATAAGTTTAGTAAGAGGTTTTTATTATGTTAAGAAGTATTTTTACCAACAGAGCAGCTCAATATATAGGTCATTCTTCCCAAGCCATCGAAAGTCACGGAATTATTTTCCTATCTGCTCAAATAGGTTTGGACGAAGAAGGTAATTTGCCCGATAGCATTGAAGAACAAGCCAAAAATTGTTTAGCTCATCTCAAACAAATTATCAAACACGACTTTTCCGGTCCCACCAATGTTATTAGAGTCCAAATATATCTTTTGAATTTAGATGATTTTGAAGTGGTAGACAAAGTATTGTCAGAATGGTTAGGTGAAACAAAACCTGCTTATACAATTATAGGTGTTAACGCTCTACCTATGAACGCAAAAGTCCAAATCGATATGACTGTATCATCTTTGTCATAATGAAAAAATTCAGCGTAATAATCCCCTGTTATAACGAACAGGAAGTTATCAAAATTGTATTTGAGAGTGTTTATAAAGTTTTCTCTCAAATAAAAACTTATGCGGAAGAAGATTTTCAGGAAATTTTGGACTTTGAACTTCTCTTCATTGACGACGGTTCAAAGGATCAGACTCTCAAAATAATACAAGAAATAGCTGACCACAACAGTTGGGTGCGATATATCTCTTTTTCTCGAAATTTCGGAAAAGAGGCAGCCATTTTTGCAGGTTTACAAAATGCCACAGGCGATTATGTTGCCTTAATGGACGCAGACATGCAAGACCCGCCAAAAATGCTCCTTGATATGTATAAAGCCATTAAATTTGAGGGATATGATATAGCCGCCACCAAACGTCAAACCAGAAAAGGTGAGCCTCCCATAAGAAGTTTCTTTGCAAAACTCTTCTACAAAATTATTAACAAAATGAGCAAAACCCAAATTGTAGATGGTGCCAGAGACTTTCGCCTTATGACCAGACAAGTAGTTGATGCAATCTTGGAAGTTTGCGAATACAACCGTTTTAGCAAAGGTATTTTCAGTTGGGTAGGTTTTAACACTAAATGGTTTGCCTACGATAATGTGGAAAGAGTGGCAGGCAAAACAAAATGGTCTTTTTGGGGATTGTTAAAATATTCCCTTGAAGGAGTTGTGGGATTCTCCACCGTGCCTCTCCAAATAGCCTCTTATGCCGGAATATTGTTTTGTCTCATTTCCCTTTTGATGATATTGGTTATTATAGTTAAAACCTTGATATGGCACGACCCCACCAGCGGTTGGCCCAGTTTGGTTTGTATTATATTCTTCATCTCCGGTGTGCAACTCTTTTGCATAGGAGTTTTGGGAGAATATTTGTCAAAAACCTATTTGGAAACCAAAAAACGCCCTATTTATATTGTAAAGGATAAAAAATAGATTTTTCAAATCATAAATCACAACACGTGGTGCTTCGCACCACAATTTTGATTTTCTATTTTTGATTATTGATTTTAAATTTGCCATAGGCAAATTTAACATTATATTTTTTACGAGGTTATAAATGAAAAACTATTATGAGAATGTTGTTTCACAAACACCTGACGAATTAATCGCAAAACTTTCAGACAAAGAAAAAGTCTATGATTATTTTGCCAACGAAATATATTCAAATTCTGACAGAGCATATTTGGATAAACAAATTGACAGAATGATTAAAACCTGCAAAGCACACAAAGAAAACTTCGGTAATGTTCCCACATATCTCCTCAGAGCTCCCGGACGTTTAAACGCTTTTTTGGAGTATTTAGATATGTGTGCGGGAGACCACATGTCAACCACCATTGACGGAGACATTCCTCTATGTGTTTCTATAAGAGAAGACGATGTTATTTCCTGCAAAAATGTCAACCCTATCTTTGACGACGAAGATTTAGATTTAAATAAAGCTTTTGAAGACATTAAAAACCAATCTTGGGACAAATACAAACTCCTCCCGGACAACTGGGATAACAGAACAAAAATGTATCCCTACGCCGGAAGAGAAAAAGGTAAATGGACCAACTATGTTTTATGCCCCTACTTAAGAATTCTATGGAGCAATCCGAAAATAAAAATCAAAGGTGTAAATATGACTTTCGGTCCCGCCAATGCACCTTTCAGAGCCGGCACTTCATCCTCTTCTATTTTGGTAGTTTTATCATTCCTCGCTTGCGGCTTGGCAAACCCACAACTGGTAAAAAGTCTTTCCGTAGACAGAGCCTGTACTTTATTGGGTGAAGCCGAGTGGTATGTGGGAACTCACGGTGGTGCCAATGACCAAACCACTATTTTAAGAAACAAAATCAACTCTGTTTCTTACAACAGACACTCACACCCAAATCTAACAGCCACAAACTTACCTTTCTTAAAGGGAGTCAGAATCATACTTGCCAACTCTCTGTGGGAAGTCAACAAATCCTTAGGAGGAAACCAATCTTTCAATATGAGAAAGGGGTGGCTTGAAATAGGTGACGAGGTAATGAAAAAGAATCTTGAAGCCATAAAAGACGCCATTATGAAAGGAGCAAACAAGGGTGAAGGCTGGATTGAAAAAATAATAACAACCAAATTCGGTTATAATCACATAGGAACCTTACCTTTACTTGAAAATCACCCGGAATATTTGGAAAACATATTCAAAAACTACAAAAAATTCGGTTCTCTCGATTCCACTGTTTTAAAAGTTCCCGAAGAAGCCGTAGATGAACTTATAAGAACTCTACCAATTAAAATAAATGTTAAAGAAGCAGCTAATTTGTTAGGTATTGAGCCTACAGCTGTGGAACAGATTTATACAAAGCCTAAGAGAAAAATAGGTGGTTATCATGTTCGAACCACAGCCCGTTTCTTCCACAAAGAAAATCTCTTTGGAAGAGAAATGGAAAGGATTATGATTGAGGCTGACCAAAAATTAAAAGACGGAATTATAACCAAAGACAGTCCCGAATATGATAATTACAGAACCCTTTTCGGAAAAATTATTGAGGATGTTCAGCACGTTTTGTGTTATGATTTCAGAATATCCAACGCTCAACTTGACAAGCTTCTTTCCATAGCCAGACGGGGACCGGGATATTTAGGCGGAAAACTCACCGGTGCGGGAAAAGGTGGTTGTGTTGCTATATTTGTAAGAGAAGAATTTGCGGAAGATATGTGTAAACATTTAGACAAATACTACTACAATAATATGGCAACCTTTGAAGAATACAGACTTATATTGGAAGATGCTTTAAAATACTTTGTGGAAGACAAATATGAAACAGAATCCGCCAAGGAAAGATTGAGAAATTTAGATTATGCTCTAAGTCACGTTGATGAACAGAGAAGAATAATCACATTCTCCCATGGTGCAGGTTTCATAAATGTTTGATAAATAATAAGTTATATAAGAATAAAGAAGAATAAAGCCCTGTCCTTTTGCACTTGAGTTACCCCGCTTTAATTATTAGGCTTTTGTTCGTTAATTTGCTAAAGCAAATAATTAATGAAAAATGCAAAATGCAGAATGAAAAATAAACAATAAGCTTTAGGCTTATCCTATCTATACCCCTCCTTGAACTTGGGTTGTTGGTTTATATTAGTAGGCTTCTATCGTAAAATTCGCATATTTGCAAATTTTACTCCTGACCACCCACCGTCTTCCCAAATCCCAAAAATATCGCAAGCTCTATTTTTCGGGAACCCTTGGGTTCGCCGGTCCCCCCTCCTTCCAAATCCCTAAAAGTTTCGCTATTCGCTCAACTTTTTGGGAACCCTTGGATGAAAGGAATTTGCGGTTGCAAATTCAGTTCA